>JAUXCV010000456.1 GCA_030618675.1 Acidimicrobiia bacterium
CCATGGACCGCGACGATCGCGTCGGTCCGGATCCGGATCACATCGATTTCTGAGTGGCCGGCCTGCGGCCGAGCTGACAGATGACAGCCAACAGCCGGACCAAGGCGCCATCTTCTGGCTGTGGTCTGTGGTCTGTTGTCTCGCCCTCCTCTGAGGGCAGAAGGAGGGAACCAACGACCGACTCGATCACCGAGCGGGCATACTGCAACCGATGCATCTGATCAGCCTCGAATCTATCTCCAAGTCGTACCCCGAGACGCCGGTGCTCTCAGAGGTGTCCTTGGGGATCGGCCGACGGCAACGCATCGGCGTCATCGGCCGGAACGGTTCCGGCAAATCGACGCTCCTGCGCATCATCGCCGGTGATGAAGAGCCGGATGCGGGCAAGATCGTGCGGAGTGCAGGCCTCCGGATCACCTCCCTCTCTCAGGATCCGTCCTTCCCCGCGGGAAGCGTCGTTGGTGACATGATCGGCGACGACCGCGAGGCGATCGCCATGGCCGACCGTCTCGGTCTCACCGACCCGTCGCTCGCCGTCGCCGAACTGTCGGGAGGCCAACGCAAGCGACTCGCCCTGGCGGTGGCGCTTGCCGCCGAGTGCGACCTGCTGATCCTCGACGAGCCGACCAACCATCTCGACATCGACACGATCGACTGGCTCGAGGAGCACCTTCTCTCCCGATCCTCTGTGCTGGTCCTCGTCACCCACGACCGCTACCTGCTCGACCGTGTCGCCAATCGCGTGGTCGAGGTGCACCACGGATCGCTGCATTCGCAACAGGGCACCTACGAACAGTACCTCGAGGCGCGCGCCGCACGGGAGGAACACGAAGCCACCATCGAGCACCGCCGCCGGCAGCGCCTCCGCACCGAATTGGAGTGGCTGCGCCGCTCCCCCAAAGCTAGAACGTCGAAGTCGAAGGCCCGTGTCAGCGCCGTGCACGAGCTCATGGCAGCACGGCGCCCGCCGGTCGATCCCGAACTCTCGATCGAACTCCCGTCGCGGCGCATCGGGTCCAAAGTCGTTCACCTCGACGGCGCCGGGAAGCGCTACGGGAGCCATTGGGTGTTGCGAAACATCACCCTCAACGTTCTACCGGATGCCCGGATCGGCGTCGTGGGTGTCAATGGGTCCGGGAAGACCACGTTGCTGCGTCTCATCGCCGGGCGACTCGCGCCCGATGAGGGCACGGCATCGACGGGATCGACCATCGTTCCCGGTTGGTACGGTCAGGATCCGGAACCGATTCCCGCGGATACAAGAGTGATCGCAGCGGTCCGCGAACGAGCCGAGACCACACTGCTCGAATCGGGGATTCGCGTGTCGGCGGCGAAGCTGCTCGAACGGTTCCAGTTCGGCACGGACGCTCAGAGCGCCACCATCGGCGACCTATCCGGTGGGGAGCGACGACGCCTCGAACTGCTACTGACCCTCATGGAGGCACCGAACCTGCTGCTGCTCGATGAGCCGACCAACGATCTCGATCTCGACACTCTCGAAGTGCTCGAGGAGTACCTGGATGCCTGGCCCGGAGCGTTCGTGGTCGCCAGCCACGATCGCTACTTCCTCGACCGGGTATGTGACGACATCTTCTCCATCGAACCCGACGGTGCGGTGCAGCACCATCCGGGTGGCTGGTCCGCCTACTGGGCCGCCCGGCAGATCCCACCCACCGACTCACCCCGCAGCCCGGCAGAGAAGTCTCAACGATCGACGGCGCCACGCACCAAACCGACGTGGAAGGAACGACAGGAACTCAAGGAGTTGACGAAGCGCATCCCCCGACTAGAGAAGCTCAAA
>JAUXCV010000496.1 GCA_030618675.1 Acidimicrobiia bacterium
GGAATCACACGGTACGAAGCGCTCATCGTCGCGTCGCTCATCCAGAGGGAAGCCGGCGTGGAGTCCGATCGTCCGCTGATCGCATCTGTCATCTACAACAGACTTGCCGACGGCATACCGCTTCAGATCGACGCGACCGTCGTGTACGCCCTCGGTGAGAGCCCCGGCCGCGTCCTCACCGAGCACTTGGAGATCGACTCGCCTTGGAACACGTACAAGATCAAGGGGTTGCCGCCCACTCCGATCGGGACGGCCCAGATGGAATCGATCGAAGCAGCGGCTGCGCCGGCGGACACCGACTACTTCTTCTACGTCCTCGTGTCTCCCGATGGTCGCCACGGCTTCTCAAGGACGTATGAGCAGCACAAGGAGAAGATCGCCCAGGCGAAGAAGGACGGAGTGCTCCCATGAGGCTCGTGCTCCTCGGCGATCCGGTCGACCACTCCCGCTCCCCGGCGATCCACAGAGCCGCTCTCGCAGCCGCGGGCATCGATGGCAGTTACGAGGCGCGTCGCGTGGACGAAGCCGGAATGGTGGTCGCGGTCGACGAGATCAGATACGGTCGCCTCGACGGCGCGAACGTAACGATGCCGCACAAACACCTGGCGTTCGAACTCGCCGATCGCGTCGCAGAAGCGGCGCTCCGATCCGGAGCCGTGAACACGCTGGTCCGGGACAAGGGTCAAGTTTGGGGATACAACTCAGACATTGATGGCATCCGGGCGGTTTGGATCAAGAAGGGCCTTCCGGACGAGGCGCCAGTGTTCATCCTCGGATCCGGCGGTGCCGCCGCCGGTACCGCCGTGGCCTTGGCCGAACATACGGTCATGATCTCCGCACGCCGGCCCGATGCTGCTACCGATTTGCTCACCAGGACCAGGGTCGACGGATCCGTCCTGCCCTGGGGGGCCTCCGTCGATGGCGCCGTGGTCGTCAACGCCACGCCGCTGGGCATGAAGGGGGAAGCGATCCCCGCTGAGGTTCTCGACGGCGCTGTGGGCTTCCTTGATCTGACCTACGGACCCGATGAGGCGCCTTCGGTCTCCCGTGCCCGAACACTCGGCATCCCTGTGGCCGATGGTCGGGACATGCTTCTTGCTCAGGCAGCCGTCTCGTTCGAGATCTGGACCGGCGTCAAGGCACCCATCGACGTGATGAGCACCGCGTTCTGATCTGAGCACCGCAGTCGGATGTCCCCGATCGTGGAGTTGAAGGCTTCCGGATTCCCTGACGCCGGGGATGACGGGCGTGCGGCGGGGAAACGGATAGGCTCCCCGTCGATGGTCTCTCTGCTTTTGATCCCGATCGGTCTCATCGTTGGCGTTCTTGCCGAACGGGTCGCCACCGACCGATCCTTCCAGGCGATCGTGGAGAGACCCGGTCGCACGCCGTACGTGGCCGTCGTCACAGCCGCCCTCTTCCCGGTCACGGCGCTCCTGATCGGGACAGACTGGGTGCTTCCGGCATATCTCTGGTTCGTCGCGGTGACGGTCACTCTGACGCTGACTGACTTCGACACCAAGCTCATCCCGAACCGGATTCTCTACCCCGGCACGGTCGTCGGCGCCGTTCTACTCAGCGTCGGTGCCTTGATCGACGGGGGCCCCATCCTTCGGGCGTTCGTGGG
>JAUXCV010000120.1 GCA_030618675.1 Acidimicrobiia bacterium
ATAGAGCGAGGGGCCGCGAGCAGGTCGGCCTGGATCAGGACGATCTCGCCGATAGACGTTTCGATGTCGGCGAACAGATCGACGCCGCTTTCTTCGAGACGATCGAGGACGAGACCGGCTGCCCCGTCGAGATCGATGGCGACGTTCCCGCTCTCGGTCGTGGCGATGTCTCCTTCGAGGATTCCGATGAAGGTGGTGTGCATCGCGTTGAGTCCGGTGGTCCACACCTTCGAAAAGGCGTCGGATTCGACCAGGCCCACGGTCGTCTCGTAGATGAACTCCTGTGTGAAGTCGGTGAACCTCGGTGTGAGGAACACGAGTTGCTCAGGGAGTATGTTCGCCACGTGGTCCTCGACTGCTCCGGCGGGATCAAGCGCCTCGACCGCGTGCACGGCGATGGCGGTCGAGATGGCCGGGTCCTTCGGAAGGGGAGCGAGGCTCTCGACGAAGTGCTCGGTGTCGAAGATCCTGTCGTGGAGCCAGTACGTGTCGACGGCGATCGACACGAGGATGGCCGCGATCACGGCAAGGGTGATCCCGATGGCGACCGGAACCTTCTCTCGTTGTTCGGTCCGCTTCTGGAGATCCTCGTTCATCGATCTCCCCTCGTGGCCGTCCTAGCCGATCTCGCCGAGCGCCGTGACGTACTCATCGAACTCGCGGCCGACGCTGAGCGCGCCGCTGTCGATGACGGTGCGAACGATCCCGTCGGCGTCGAGAACGAACGTCAACCGGTTTGCTCCGCCGACGTCCTCGTTGAACGCGCCGTACGCGGTGGCGACGACGCCGTGTGGCCAGAAGTCGGAGAGGACCGGGAACGTGAAGCCGTTCTCATCGGACCACTTCTTCGCGACCGGAACGGCGTGACAGGTGATGACAACGACATTGGCATCGAGGCCGTTGAGCGTCGCCAGTTGATCACGGATCGCGCAACTCTCATCGTCGCAGATGCCTGTGAAAGGGAACGGGATGAAGACGATCAGGCTCTTCTTGCCCCTCAGATCGTCGAGCGCGACGGTGTTCTTGTCCTGGTCGACAAGCGAGAACGACGGGGCGAGAGAGCCAACGGTGGCGGACATGGAACATCTCCTTGGGGGTGTGGGATTGAATCTAGTGGGTTGAAGTAGATCAGTAGATCAGTAGATCAGTACTGCTCTACTTGCTACTGCTCTACTGATCTACTCAGAGCTCGAACTGATCCATCATCACTCTGGCCGCCCAACCTACCGGGTCGGTCAACTCTGCCAGGTTCGGGAGGTTCTCGGGCTGCTCCCACACACGGTCGAGGGCCGGTTCACCCCATCGCTCTTCGACCTCGACGCAGAACGCTGCGGCGTCACCGGCGCGGTACCGCTGCAGTTCGAGGCCGACCACTTGCTGAAGTGACTGCTCGGTCTGGTCGGGCTCGGATCGTCGGCGAGCGTTCGCCGCCTCGATTCGATCGAGGTCCGGCAGTACCTCAGCCCCTGCCTTGCGGACCACGTAGTCGCCGTAACCCTCGACGTAGGCGGTGAGAGATTGGATCGCAGCGAGGCGGTCTGGATCGGACGTGCCCTTCAAGAGAGCCGGGGTCGAGGTTCCCTCCTCACCGAGCAGGTCACGGATCCGGTCCGGGTCCTCGAGCGCACCGATCTGCCCCATGACATCGGACAGATCGAGTTCGACGGTCTCGTAGAAGGCTTCGACCACGGATACGAAATGGCCCCGAAGCCACTCGATCTCCATGAGTCGATGGAAGAGCATCTCGTGGAGCGCTGCCCACAAGCGGACCTGGCGCGGGTCGACTTCCGCTTCGAACGCGAATGCTTCGACGTTCGGGACGATGAGGTACGGCTGGTCGTGGTCGATAGCCGGGATCCCGGTGTCGAACTGTCCGAGCACCCGATGGGCCATGAAACCGACCATCGTTCCGGCTTGCATGCCGAGAAGTGCCGGACCGAGGGGCTGGAGCATCGCTCCCATCTGGCCGAGTGATTCGGCGCCGGGGAGTCCTGCGAAGCCACCGGTGAGCTTGTCGCCGAGGGGTTCTATCAGGATGCGGAAGGTCTGCTCGTTCTCCAGCGCCCACGTTGCTCGATCGGTGGGATTGAGTTCACCGGGAGACGGTGCCGGCAGGTCCGCCGTGGCTTGGATCCGCAACTCGGCCAGTTGGGCGAGCTCCCGGTACTCCTCCGCGAGGTCGGGTTCGATCGGTTCGCGTTCCCCCGCGAGGTTTTTCGTCAGTTCCCTCGCGAGCTTCCAGTTGACCGGTCCCGACGATTGGAACATGCGGAACATCTGGGCGAAGAGGTCATCGCCGTCGCCGCTGATCGGGAGGTCACCCGTCATCGGACGTCTCCTCGTCGACGATCGGCGCAGGATCCTCCGGCCGCTCGTCCAGGATCAGAGCAGCGGTGATCGACTCTCCATTCCGCAACACGGTGACCTTGATCTCATCGCCTACGTGATAGAGGCGCAGTTCGACGACGAGGTCCTCCATCGTTGTGATCGCTATTCCCTCGACCGAGACGATGACGTCTTGCGCGATGAACCCCGCGTCCGCTGCGGCAGATCCCTCATCGCCATCCCAGAGTCTGGCGATCTCGGCACCGGATGGGGTGAGAGCGCCATCGTCCGCCGATTCGACGTAGTCGGCGCCGTAGATGCCGAGGAAGCTGTGGCGGACCGCTCCCGTCTCGATGATCTCATCCGTGATGCGCTGAACGAGTTCGACGGGAATGGCATATCCGATGCCTTCGGCACCACCGCGGCCCACGCCGATCGCAGAAGTGATCCCGATGAGGTCTCCCTCGGCGTCCACGAGGGCGCCTCCGCTCGATCCCGACGTGATGGGCGCATCGGTCTGGAGCATGCCGTAGAGATTGTCTTGGTCGCCGAACTGGACCGTGCGGGAGAGGGCTGAGATAACGCCGGTGGTGAGAGAAGCGCCACCGATCTGGCCGAGTGGGTTCCCGACCGCGACGGCGAACTGCCCGACGGTCACGTCGTCTGTGGAGCCGAAGTCGATCGGGGGAAGACTGTCGAGGTCGACCTTGAGCACGGCGAGATCGGTATGCGGATCAGAGCCGACGACCTCTGTGTCGTAGGTCCGTCCGTCCTGAAGAACGATCCGGCTGACGGTCGAGTCTGCGATGACATGATGGTTGGTGACGATGAACCCGTCTTGCAGGATGACTCCCGAGCCGCTGCCGGTGAGGGTCAGGACGGTCTCTTCGAGGTCGTTCTCGCCGAGGTCACCGACTTCGACGGTCACGACGGACGGAAGAACCTTGACGGCGATGGCTTCCGCGACGTTGATGTCACCGCCGTCGGCGATGATCTCGGTGGTGACCTGTTGGATCACGGTGGTGGGTGGAGACGCGGCCGCGTCGGAGGGAGATGCGGTGGTCTCGGTGGTGGTGGTCGAGAAGAGGCCGAGAAGAGCGAGGATGCCGACGACCGCTGCGGCGCCGAGGACGGCGGAGATGAACGCCACGACACCGGTCGAGATGTGGCGGCGGCTCTCTGTCTCGGGTTCCCGGCGTTGCGGGGGTTCGGGGGTTTCCGGTGCACCCGCGGACGGCACGCTCCACGGGGTCAGATAGGACCCCTGTGCTGAGTCTGCCGGCCGAGATTCCGGCCACTCTGGCGTACTCCGATGGGTAATGTCGTCCACGGAACCGATTGTATGCCCTCACACCACCTATCTCCGCAGTCAGATCTGATCGCCGTATCACCGGATTCGGTCGATCCGTCCGCGGTCGTCGCTGCGGTCTCCGCAGCCGGTGCCGGTGCCGTCGTGCTGTTCGTTGGGACCGTGCGCGATCACTCGAAAGGCCGCACCGGTGTGACGCACCTCGAGTACGAGGCCTACGACGAGCAGGTCACCGACAAGATCGCGGAGGTAGTCGCCGAGGTACGTGACCGGTGGCCGGTTCTCCGGGTCGCTGCGATCCATCGGACCGGCGAGCTCGCAGTGGGCGAGATCTCGATCGCTGTAGCGGTGTCATCGCCACACCGGGGTGATGCGTTCGAAGCCGGGCGTTATCTCATCGACGAGATCAAGTCGCGGGCGCCCATCTGGAAGAAGGAGCACTGGCCGGGCGGCGCCGAATGGGTGAGGGAGGATCTCCATCACTCCTGACCCAGCCGGGGATGGCGACGGGAAGGCGCTGATCCGTCTGCTCGACGATCCGCTTCCGTACCTCGATCACGACGAAGCGGCGGTGCGTCGACTCGCGATCTCGGTGTGCGTTGCTTCCGGTCTCATCGCCGATTCGGTAGCGGAGTTCCGCCGGCTGGTCATCGAAGACGAAGACGGTGCGGTCCGGGCGATGGCCGCTGAGGCTCTCGGTGGCACCGACGGGGACTGTGCCGAAGTCCTCGCGCACGGTCGCGACGATGACGATCCCCGTGTCGTCGAGGCGGTTGCCACGGCGTACGGGGAACTACGGGATCCGTCGGCCGTTCCGTGGCTCATCGAACTGGCGTCGAGAAACGGCGATCGAGCGGTTCGGGAGGCCGCGGTCGCAGCGCTCGGAGCGATCGGAGACGAAGCGGCGCTGTCGACGCTGCTGGAACTCGTTGCCGCCGGCCCACCGCAGGTGCGCCGACGGGCGGTGGTTGCTCTCACGGTATTCGATGATCCGGCGGTAGAGCCGGCGATCCGGGCGGCGGCAAAGGACCGCAACCCGTCGGTCCGCGAGGCAGCAGAGATGGTCGTGGGCCGCCAACCCAACTAACCCCCACACTGCATACCCAGGGTTGACAGCGTCCTATATGGTGCCGACAGCCCGCGGAATGAAGTACTCCAGGAACCGCGGGCTGGCGGCAGCGCATGCGGGGACCACAACCCTGGGTATACGACGGTCGACGCAGGCGGCCGTTCAAGCCTCTAAAGTACCTCGGCATTCGGCTAGTGGGAGGAAGCAGGCGGTGACGACGACGCTTGAACGCGTGGACAACGCCGATCTCTCCGATGCGTACCGCACGGTCTCCTTCATGGTGCGAGAGCGGTCCCACGCCACACCCGACGTTGTCGCGATGCGCGACAAGGATTTCGGGATCTGGCAGGAGCGGACCTGGTCCGAACTGTGGGAGGAGATCGTCGTCACAGCGCACGGACTGCTCGCTCTCGGAATGCAGCGAGGCGACGTCGTCTCCATCCATTCCGAAGACCGTCCCGAATGGGTGATCGCCGACCTGGCGGCCGTCGCCATCCGTGCGATGTCGACGGGGCTGTACCCGACGAACCCCATGGCCGAGGTTCAGTACCTCGTCAACGACTCCGGTTCGAAGGTTCACCTCGCTGAAGACCAGGAACAGGTCGACAAGGTGGTCGAGGCCGGTCCCGACGCTTTCCCCAACCTCGAGACGATCATCTACCTCGAACCGCGCGGACTCCGCTCGTACGACGACGACCGACTCATGTTCTGGGAGGACTTCCAGGAACTCGGCCGGGCACATCGCGAGGAGCATCCCGGCACCGTCGCTGCGACCATGGCTGAGGCCAGGTCGGATGACATCGTCACCCTGGTCTACACGTCGGGAACGACCGGGCCGCCGAAGGGGGCGATGCTCAGCAACGAGAACGCCACGTTCGCGATCGAGAACATCATCCTCGCTGAAGACCGCACCGCCGA
>JAUXCV010000364.1 GCA_030618675.1 Acidimicrobiia bacterium
TCGGGTCTGCCCCACACAACCACGACGTCGCCTTCGTCCGAGACCGCAGTGACGGTGATCCTCTTGACCGGCATGCACTGGAACATACACGCGCGGAGCGACACGGCGGCGGGGACCCGACGCTCCCAACGGCAAGGGAACGGGCCGCGTACGGGTCTTTGTACTCTCCCACGGTCCGGCGAATCGTGAAACGATTTCGGGTGGTACCAACCGCTATGTACGAACCCAGGAGGGATCGAAGCAATGGGCGAGACACCGTCTGAGACCATCGATGTGAGCGATCGCGGAGACCGAACTGTCGTGGCTGTCCCCTCGTCGAACCCGTTCATCCTCCCCGACTACGACGAGGAGGATCATCCGCCCACTTTCGACACCGTGATCAAGTCGAGCCGGCGAGTGGAAGGTCTCATCCTGATGGTGGGCAAGAAGGAGAACGGTGAACCAGTACGACGACTGATCGGAACCCCCCTCCCCTGGGACGGATTGTCCGAAGAGCAGGCGTACTACCTGAACGTCAATCCCGGGCTCCCCGTCGGCAAGTACGATCTCACGATCGCCGACGTCCCGGACGAAGCCTCCTGGTCGATCACCGCCTACACCAAGAACGGACTCTCGGAGCCGAACGAAATCCACATGTACAATGTCAACAGCGTGACGGCAACACCGAACGGCGACGGCTCCGTCACCGTGCACTTCGGCGCCTGCGGCGACGAATGCCTGAACTGCCTCCCTATCACCGAGGGATGGAGCTACATCGTCCGCCTCCACCAGGCACACCGAAAGCCCTCAACGAGAGTTCAATCTTCCCCGCTGTCGAGGCCGTGAGTTCCTCGCCGACCGACCCCGCGCGACAGTCCATACCGACTGGACCAATCGCCGGGGCTCCGTGAGCCTGTTGATGCAATCGCTTCCGAGCGCCCGGATGCGCGGATCGTTGACCATCGTCGGTCTGATGCCTCGATCCGATCCGCACATCAGTCTGGGGACATAGCCGCAAGTTCTAGGCGCCTGACACTGTCGACGTCGCGAGAGTTGGCAGCGTGGCTTCAAGACGCCCGGAGAGCTACGGGGCAGAGCCGCTCAGGAACCACCGAGTCGCGCACTCGTACCAGGTCAGGCGATTGGTCCCCCTTCACCAAACACCGACACTCCTCTCAGAACCCCGGGGTGTCCCCCGACCACGCGAGTGGATCAGCGGCATTGCCCCGCCGTCATCACTACTACGAGCCGTCTGGCTTCTCGGAGAGCATCAGCAAGCGTTTCCCAATTTCGGTTATCGCCCCACCTACGAACCCAGAAGAATCGGCCCCTACGAGATCTCCCTGGATCATCCCGATGGCGTTGTCACCGCGTGCCGGCCGCAACTGTCGGCGTTCCGACGCAACCAACGCCGAATGCTTCGCTATTCGTAGCTACGTCGTATCGATGCTCTTAGGTCCTTCATCAACACGAATAGGTGATTCGGGTTCTGCTCGAGTGGCACGAAGCCGCGACGCTGGTAGAACGCTGCAGCTCCCGCGTCCTTGGCGTGTACGAGCACAGCTCTGCCACCGATGTCGTCGGCCGCGGCCGCACAACGTGCCAATGCATCCTTCAGGAGATCACCGCCAAGGCCCGTACCCTGGACAGATCGATCAAGCCCGAGGCGCGCAAGGAGGATCACCGGGATCGGCCTGTGGCGCGGCAGCCCGGCACCCAGCCGCCCCGGTGCCGCTGCACATTCAATCGTGTGCGGAGCCAGCGTGTAGAAGCCCACAATCTGGGATCCTCGCTCAAGGACGTAGGTCACCGAAGCACCGGCACGCTGATCGGACAGAGCAAATCGTCTGAGCCATTCGTCAAGGCCAGGCACACCGCAATCGAACCGATCGAGGTCATCGTTGGCATCGACCCTGCGAACAGGCCGCAGTTCGATCACGCGGGAGGAATCTGGCTCGGCTGTGCGAACAGGTCCACGAGCTCAGGGACAGCCACTGGTGCCTCATCAAGAGCATCAACGAAGCGGGAGAACTCTTCGTGGCTGAGAACCACGGGCTGATACTCAGCGATCAACGACCGGGCACGCGTGACCGCGCTCTCTTCGACAAACGCCGTCTTCGACGTACCCAACAACGTGGCTGCCTCGCGCACAAGTGCGTCGCTGTGAGCCTTCACACGGAAGTTCCATCTGCTATCGCGCTGTTCTGTCGTCATGTTGTGCTCCAGATCGGTGTAAGTACATTGTACGTACGAGTAGGTTCGATGTCAACGCCCCCATGGAGCCCCTGAAGTGGTACTCGTCAAGCCTGATGTGTCCCAAGCGGGTCCCAAGCCCGTATTGGGACCTCCGACTC
>JAUXCV010000277.1 GCA_030618675.1 Acidimicrobiia bacterium
AATCGCACCGCCTCGCGAATGGAACCACTCGTGGAGGCCGGAGCGACCGGAGCGGCATCACCGGCTGAGGTTGGGCGCCTCTGTCCGATCGTGATGGTCTGCGTATCGGATACGCCGGACGTCGAGGCGGTCCTTCACTCCGATGACGGCCTGCTGGCAGGTGTGTCGAAGGGTTCGCTTGTGGTCGATCACTCGACGATCAGCCCGAACTCGACGATTGGGTTCGCCCAAGAAGTGACGGAACTCGGCGGAAGCTGGATCGATGCCCCGGTGAGCGGTGGATCCGAAGGCGCGGCGAAAGGAACGCTCTCGATCATGGTCGGCGGGAGTGATGCCGACGTGGAGCGTGCCCGTCCATACATGGAGGCATTCGGAACGACGATCACCCACGTCGGACCGGTCGGTGCCGGCCAGCAGGTCAAGATCGTCAACCAGATCCTCGTCGTCGGGACCCAACTCGCCGTCTCGGAGGCTCTCCTCTTCGCTCAAGCCTCGGGCCTCGACCTCAACGCCACCCTCGATGCGGTCAAGGGTGGCGCCGCCGGATCGTGGATGCTCGCCAATCGTGGTCCGCAGATGATCGAGAGAGACTGGCGCCCCGGATTCACGATCGATCTCCAGCAGAAGGACCTGCGCCTGGCGCTCGAGGCGGCCGACGCCGTCGGATCACCGATTCCGGGAACAGCGCTCGTCTTCCAGTTGTACCGGGCCCTCCAGAATGAGGGCCTCGGCTCCGAGGGCAACCACGCCCTGGTGAAAGCCCTGGAGAAGGTGTCGGGCATCGAGGTGGGTGCTTGACCCAGTTTCGCCGGGTGTAGTCGGCAGTCGGTAGTCCGTAGTCCGTGGCAAGTGAAGAACTCGGGCATATCAGGCCTTCTCTGGCAGCGGACGTGACCGGCGGTCTCGCAGAGACTGCATCGAGAACCCGTCGTGAACTCCGGGTACTCGACTGCCCGTTCTGCTCGGTGGGGCCGTTGCCTCCCGGTCGATCCACGGCACCAACCGGTGGCAGAACGGAGGCGATGCATGTGATCTTGCGGTCGGCTTGCCTTCCTGCTGCAATGAGTTGATGGTTCGACGGCATTCGACAACTGAGATCGGCGTCGATGTCAGCCGATCGTCGAGGTGGTGACGGTGGTGCCAGAGCACAAGCAAAGCAAGGCCACCACCTTCGACTTCGGACCGGTTGAGATCGAGGTGGCGCTGGGCGCGGGACCGCGGATCACCGGCTACTCCCGGCGGGGAGGTCCACAGCTCTTCGCTCAACTCGCCGGCGAGGTCATCGAGCATCCCGCCATCGGCACCTTCAGGTTCCTCGGGGGGCACCGCCTCTGGCGCGCACCCGAGGTTCCGGCTGTGACGTATCAGCCGGATGGGAACCCGGTGCGAGTGGAGCAGGACCAGGACGTTGTGACGATCACCGGCGCGCCGGATTCCGACGGCATCGTCAAGGCGATCTCGATCCATCAGCGGGATTCGCTGACCGTCGTGGACCACACCCTTCGCCACGATGGTGCTCTGGCAGTGAGCAGCGCAGCTTGGGCGATCACGCAACTCACTCCAGGCGGGGTTGCCTTCCTTCCCGCTCCGAACCGGCCCGTCGACGCCGATGGTGTGCTTCCGAATCGTTCGATCGCGGTCTGGCCGTACACCGATCTGTCGGCGCCCGAGATCGTCTTCCGCCCCCATGAAATCCAGGTCGCCGGTTCGGAGCAGAGGACGCAGGCGAAGATCGGCCAGGAGAACCGACGCGGGTGGATAGCGTATGTCCTTGGCGACGAGTTGTTCGTGAAGTGGTCGTCCATCCACCGAGACGATCGCAGCTATGCCGATCTGGGCTCCTCCGTGGAGTGCTACCGAGATCATCGGTTCCTGGAGCTTGAGTCTCTCGGTCCCCTCACCGATCTCGATCCGGGGCAAGAGCTTTGCCACCGGGAGGTGTGGATGCTGACCCGCCTGGACGGCGCGTCTCCGGACGATGTCCTGGCCTCGCTACCGTGGGATCCTCTCTTGGTGAACCAATGACGTACTACCTCGGTGTGGACTCGTCGACGACGGCGACGGAACTTGGGTGTCCGTCCGTAGAGCAGTAGCCCGGTGGCGGGCAAGACTGATCTACTGATCTTCTGAACTACTGGT
This sequence comes from Acidimicrobiia bacterium, assembly GCA_030618675.1. GTDB lineage: Bacteria > Actinomycetota > Acidimicrobiia > Spongiisociales > UBA5794 > JAHEEL01. The sequence goes on from JAUXCV010000277.1 coordinate 2,140, forward strand.
CTACTGGTCTACTTCTCCGTACACTGACCAACATGCCTGATGAAAGCGCAGTGCCGACGCCGAAGAAGAGCGACAAGAAGAAGACGATCATCGGCGGCATCATCACGTTGCTCGTCTTGGTCCTCGTTTTCGGGATCGTGCTTCCCCAGTTCGGTGACTACGGAGAGGCCTGGACAGCGATCCAGAACATGTCTGCCTTGGCCCTCGGGATCCTGGTCCTGATGACGGTCGTCAACATCATCGTCTACGTCTGGCCCTACCAGGCAGCACTCCCGGGACTCAAGTATCGCCCGGCGTTCGTGATTCGGCAGACGTCGTTCATGATCAGCAACGTCGTGCCGATGGGCGGCGCATTCGGGCTCGCGGTCCAGTACTCGATGCTCGGCTTCTACAGCGTTGGAGCCGCAGAGGCGACGGCCGGCATCGGAATCACGAGCATTTGGAACTCGTTCGTCACACTCAGCCTCCCGATCTTCGGATCAATCGGTTTGGTGTTCATCGGTCAGGCGCAAGGCGCTGCTTTCGCTCTTGCTGCCGTCGGACTCGTAGCGATCGTCGCTGCCGTCTGGGTCTTTGCTGCGATCCTCCGCAGCCAGAAGAGTGCCCGGAAGGTCGGAGAGTACGGCGAGCGCATCGTCCGATGGGGGTATGGGCTGTTCAAGAAGGAGCCCACCTTCGATGTCGTCGAAGAGGTTGTCCACTTCCGTGATTCGACGGTCGACGTCGTCAGCCACGGCTGGCTCAAGATCACTGCAACGAGTTATCTGCAGCAGTTCATGCAGTTCCTCATCCTCTGGGCGGCTGTCTTTGCGATCCAGGGTGGCTCGAATGCGCCGGTCACGTTCCTCGAGGCTTTCGTGGC
>JAUXCV010000488.1 GCA_030618675.1 Acidimicrobiia bacterium
GAGTCGCCCGAGCCCTGGAATTCGTTGCGCCGCAACGCTTCTCGCAGCATCGCCGGGTATTCGAAAGAAATCCTCTAGATCCGCGCTCCTGGGCCGTCCCGACTAACCGCCACGGATCCGCCAACTCGAATACATGGGTTCGCCAACTCTGTGCCAAGGGTCAGGTGCGACGATCACACCCGCGAAGCCGGCAACGTCGAGATGAAAGGCCTGTCATCAACCCTCCAAACGCCAACGGACCAACCAGGACGAGAACGAACATGTATCGCTCCCCGGTCGGAGGCGTCGAACCCTGTCAAGGACCCTGTCAGAAACCCTCCAACTGCAGGTCAGACATAACGTCCGCGAACGTGATCACCGTCCCTCCGCCGGCCACAACCGCAAGAGGAGAACATCGAAATGGCAACGAAATGACACTCTGCTGACAGGGTCAACACGCATGATCCGACCATGAACAACAACGACCGCCTCCTCACCGCAGATGAACTCGCCGACTTCCTCGACGTTCCGATCAAGACCCTCTACGCGTGGCGCTACCGAGGAGAGGGACCCATCGGCTTCCGGGCCGGCAAGCATCTCCGCTACCGCTGGGTCGACGTCGAAGACTGGATCCGAGATCGCCTCCAGATCGCGGAGGCGGACCGAAGGTATGACCACATCCGATCTTGAGCCCACATTGACAGCCGTCGGTAGAGTCATCGTCGGGAGGCACCCCTGGGCAAGAGCCAACAGAGCCAACGCGAAACCACCATCACAGGCCAAATCGCCGCAGAAAGCGACGCCCAACCCGAGGAGAACTGATGGCATCGGTCCAGACGCACACCACCACCAAGGGCGAACGCAGATACACCGTGCGATACCGAGACCCCGCCCGCAAGCAGCGAGAGAAGACCTTCCGGCGCAAAGTCGACGCCGACCGTTTCTGCAACAGAGTCGAGGCAGACATGGATGTTGGCGCCTACGTCGACCCGCGTGCAGGGAAGACACCCTTCAGCCTCCTCGCGGAACGTTGGCTCGCGACACGCAGCGACAAGGCCCCGTCGACGCAGGATCGAGACAAGTCCTACTTCAGTTCGATGATCCTTCCCACGTTCGGCCACCGTCCTGTCGCCTCGATCACCCCGTCGGAGGTCGAGATGTGGCTCGCGAAGCTCAAACACGCACCGAACACCCGCGGGAAAGCCCTGCAACTTCTCCGTTCGGTTCTCGATCTCGCACGCCGCGACCGGATCATCGCCACGAATCCGGCAGCCGATGTGAAATTGCCGACGATGAAGCCACGACGCACACCTCGCGTCCTGTCCGACGATGAACTCCAACAGGTCATCGATGCCGCTGAGGAAGTCGACGAGCGCACCGCCATTGTCATCCATCTCGCAGCCCGCTGCGGCCTCCGCGTTGGTGAAGCGCTTGCCCTCCGACGCCGAGACGCGAATCTCGACGAAGCGACCATCGCCGTTCGCACCTCGATGCCACGGACTGGACCAGCGCGGCCCGTGAAGGGCCGCCACCGCGAAGACGAAGGCCGTGTGATCCCGATCCCCGACGATCTGGCTCGACGCCTCCGACGCCACTTCACCGAACGCTACGTCGCCGGGATCGGAGACCTGGTCGTCACGGCACCTCGGGGCGGTCCGCTGCGCTACCCGAACTGGCGGAGCCGCGTC
>JAUXCV010000215.1 GCA_030618675.1 Acidimicrobiia bacterium
AGGGCATGGGAGCGATCAACAACCGCGCCGTACAGCCCGGGGTGGATGCGAGCCGGCTCGTAGTGGAGGGAGTCGACGCCGAGGTGGGCGGCGAGTCCACTGGGTTGGATCATCGCGAGAACGAGGACGCGTTTCCCGCGACGAGCGGCCAGGATGGCAAGGGCTGCCGCGACCGCGGACTTGCCGCCACCACCCTTGCCGGAGACGATGAGAAGTCGTCGATCGAGCATGCACTCAGAGTAGCCGGAGCGTCAGGGCGGACCTTCACCGGAGGCGGACGGTCGGGTACGCTTCGGCCTAGACGAACAGGAGATCCGATGGCCCAGTTGAACATCGACGAGTTCCTTGCCCGATTTCGAGACCGGGCGCAGGCCGTGAAAGAGCGGGGGATTCCACCGCTCGAGGGTGATGCTCGCCGCGTCTGGATCGAGAGCGCGGAGAACGACTACATGGACTACTCGCTGGTAGGCCGGGCGAGTTGGGAAGTGGAAGAGGAAGCCTTGGTTCTCAGGATCGCGTTGAGGGAATGAAGAGGTAGCGGCGTAGCTGAGTAGCCGAGTAGCTGAGAAAGACCGGCACACTCCGCTACTCCGCTACTCCGCTACTCGGTTCTACCGCCAGCGCCCGCCGCTTCGCTTCGCGGCGTCTCTCTTCCCCCAACCGCGCCAGGTCGTAGTCGTTGTGGTCTACGTACTGCATCGCGTCGGCGATGACTCGATGGCCGGCCTCGTCGCGAATGAGTCGGTGCATCTCCTGGGCTACCTTGCGATACCCGGGATGGCCCGACGCCTGGCTCCGCAACTCCAGCAGATGGAACGCCTCTCTGGCGTTCATCTGGATGTAGTACCGAACCCGGTAGGCGAACGGAATCGCGTACTGAGCAACCGTCGGGCCGTGAGCCGCGGCGATCCGCGTGGCAAGTGCGGCTGTGCGCTCCATCGCTTCGTCCCATGCCGTCGTCGCTCCGAAGTCGGCGAGGGCGTCGGGCGTGATGTACCCGTGATCCGTGGAGAGGCGCTGCCACTCGATCGTGAGCATCCGGTGGCGCTGTAGATCGCGGAAGATGCCGTAGTCGGACAGAACGTCGAATCGGTACGATGTCCGCTCCATGGCGCGGCCCGGCTTGTGGCGCCGGTTCCCGCGGGTCCCAACTGCCGCCCTGACCAGATTCGCCCGATCCTCGGCCGGGAGGGATCGCACGTGTGCGAGCAGTTGGTCGTCGGGGAGATCGCTGACCGCGTAGAGGGCCGTGGCCGCGACCTTCGCCTCGCCGTCGGAATCCCACTCGACGAGCTTCACCTGCGGTCGATCCTCCGGTGTGAGATCGAGAGCATCCGCCCGTTCCTCGAGGTCTGCTGCGACGGACGCCAGATAGTCGCTCCACGCGCCGCCGCGATCGGGGACGTCGACCCGCGTGAGGAACGAGGGGATCATCGAGCGCAGCTCCGTGAGCATCAGATCGGAGTAGTTGCGGACCTCCGCAAGCGGGTGTGCCCTCATCCGCATTAAGAGCATCTCGTAGGCCTGACCGCTGCCGAAGATGCCGACGTTGGACGTGGTCGCAGCCGGGAGCATGCCCCTCAGGTCGTCACAGGCCTTGGCGCGGATCGTTGAACGCCATACGCCCATCGAGTCGGTGTCCTGTTTCGGGAAGAGAGTCTCGTAGTAGGGGACGGCACGACCGATCAAGGAGGAGTAGGAATCGAAGAGGCCGTCCATCGTCGAGCGGAAGTCGGCCTCGAGGGGAGAGCCGATGAGCTCTTCGGGCACGTGGTAGCGGTAGCGGCCACCGAGTTTCCGGTCGTAGAAGATGTATCGGGTGGACTGCTCGAGATACGAAGCAAGACGGCCCCACTCGAGGACCTTCGTGAGAACGTTGGACGCCTGTTCGCATGCGATGTGGGCGCCGCCGAGTTGCGCGACGGAGTCGTCACCGAACTGCGTGAACACCCGGTCATAGAGACCCCGGGCCTTCGCGAGGCCGACGGCCGGGTCGGTCTCGTCGAGGGTTCCGGCGATGGCACGAACGCCCAGTTCGGGTTGGGAGACGAACTCGTCGAGGAAGAGACGACGGACCGAGTTCGGCGACCGGCTGTATCGGGCGAAGAGCGCTCCCTTCACGACCTCGGGAAGGTTGACGATTCCGAACACCGGTCCATCGACGTTGGTGAAGAAGCGACTCAGCAGGGTCCGCTCTTCTTCGGTGAACGACTCGACGTGGTACCCGGCGGGAACGGGACTTGGAGTGGGGTTCGTTGGGAATGACATGAGTGGCATTTGACCGTAGCAGCGTGTCGGGAAGCGGGGCAACCGCTGATCCGGGGTAGCCTCCGTGTTGTGTTGATCGTTCTCCGGATGCTGCTCGGTGTGTTCGTGGCCGCTGCCGTTGCCGCGGCGTTGGTACCGATGGTGGTTCTCGCCGATCTCGCCGGCGGAGGATCGGGTTGGGGCCTTTGCCCGGGCGGCCTGGGATCATGCTCCACGTCGTACTTCGCGGGCCCCGAGTTCCTCGTGTTGCTGCTTCTCGTGTTGTTCGTTCTCCTCGCCGCCATCGCGATCTGCGCCCGGTGGATTCGGCGTATCCAGAGAAGTCAGTGTGCCTCACTCAGCGCTTCGGCCGCGACGAGGTCCGAGTGTTCCGCCGGTGAAAAGGCCAGCACGCTACGCCCAAACTCTCAGGCGTCTGGCGTTGATGCGGACGATATCCGCCGGTCCGTATCGACGCAAGAGTCCTATCGGGTGGCGATGACCGGCTTCCCGTCCTCGATACCGGCGATCTCGACGAGCGACCAGACATCCCATCCGTTCGACTCGAGAACATCCCGGCCGCCTGCGAACTGCTTCTCGATCACGAAGGCATAGCCGACGATGTCGCAGCCGGCCTCTTCGACGATCTGGCCGAGCGACTGCGCCGTTCTCCCCCCTGCCAGGAAGTCATCGATGATGACGGCGCGACCGCCCGATTCGAGGGCACGTCGTGCGATCTCAATGCGGTACTCGACACCCTTGGTCGGAGAGTGCACCTCGCGAACGAATGTGTCTCGCTCGCCGATCGAGTGATACTTCTTCGCGTACACCACAGGCAGCGGCAGATAACGGGCCGTCGCCATCGCGGGTGGAATCCCGGAAGCTTCGGCTGTGACGATGAGGTCCGGCTTGAGATCGACGAAGTGCTCGGCGATCTGCCGTCCGATGTCGTCGATGATCACGGGATCGACCCGGTGGTTGAGAAAGTCGTCAACGAGCACAAGATCTCCGGCGACCCGTCCTCTTTCCTCGACAATTGCAGCGATATCCATGAGGGAGAGCGTAATCCGTATCCCGTATCCCGTATCCCGTAGTCCGTAGGTGGTGAGGGCTCTGCCTGGTCTACTGATCTACTCGAACCGGCGGGTCGGGGCCTACGGGGGTTCGGATCAGGCGGCGGCGTCCCGGGGGACTGTCGGGGTCGATACTGAATCCTTGGCTGTGGATGGCGACATGGTGGTGGAACCAGCACAGGGTTGTGAGATTCTCTGGATCGTGTGTGCCGCCTTGAGACCTGAGTCGAATGTGGTGGGGCTGGAGCCGGTACCGGCTGGTGCAACCCGCAATCGTGCACCCGCCGTCACGGCGAGCGACCAGACGCCGCACCGCGGGAGGGATAGCCCGGGATGCCGTCGACGTAACAACCGGCTTGCCTCCCGACAGGCCGATGATCTGCACACTGCCGGTACACAACAACTCCTCGAG
>JAUXCV010000002.1 GCA_030618675.1 Acidimicrobiia bacterium
TCCTGCCACTCTTGGCGCAGCTCGGCAGCAGACGTTCCGTGGGGCTTTGCCGGTCGGCTGTCTATGGCCGCCTCCCGCTCCAACCTCCATCGCTCGCTGGGACTCGGACTCCTGGCCAGGTCGGCTTGGAAGCGGGTGAGCTTCTGGTCGAGGCGACGCTGTAGGTCCGTCGTGCGTTGGGAGAACTCAGCCAGGATCTCGGCGTCGATGTCGGCGATTTCGGCGATGCCGTGTTCGGGCGGCCCCCAGCGGACGCCGAGGCGCCGGGTCATCTCGGAGCGCAGGGTGGCGTGATACAGCGCGGAGAGGGTTCTTTGGTCGACCTTGATGGTGCGGGCGTCCAACGCGAGCCAGCGACCGTCGGGGGCTCGGACCCGGTTGGCGATCACCGCATGGGTGTGCAACTGGGGGTCGAGCTTCCGGCTCGTGTGCTGGCGAAACACGCCGACCACGATCCCTTCGGCGTCGACACACACGATGTGTCCGCGGCGACGCATCCTCGTGTGGGCATGGGTCTCAACCCAGCCGAGTACCGCCTCGACCGCCCGCTCGTGGGCCTCCACCACCTGCCGGCGCATCTCCGGATCGCCGAGGGCGAACATGACGGAGACCGACTTGGGTGCGGAGAAGGTGGCGTCGTAGCCACGGACCGATTCTTCACCCATGTGACGACCGAGGTCCTGTCCGGTCGCCGGATTGCGTCCGGCCGTCACAGCCAGGAACGCCTCCGGGTCGATCTCATCCGAGAGGCCGAGGTGGTCGGCGCCGCGGCCCCACCATCGGCCCGGAGGCTCGTCGCCGTCGAGGTAGTAGGACGGAAGGTGCTCGGTGTAGTAGCGCCCCGCCCCCGTCCCCTTCAGCGTGGTCGCCCGAACCGTCACGAGACGCCTCCTCGCCCGTTACCGCAGGTGTGCACTCGTCTGTCGATCGTTAGCCAGTGTCGGAGTTGGATCTTCATTGGATCTCCGTCTTCAGTTCGCTGCGGTTTCGACGTCGAAAAGGTCGAGTTGATTTGGGACAGCCCTGCGTCGTCGTCGGTTCCGGGAGGTTGTTCGTGACTGCTGGGTGGCTGGTGTCTCGGTTGGCATGCTCACCGATGATTGCGGCGGACTGTTCGATGCCACGGCGTGGCTCGTCTTGTCTGTCGCGTGCGTCCGGGGAATGTCGGGCAGTTCGGTACCGAGGAGGTCTTCCAATGCTCGGCGGGGTACACGCAGGACATGGCCGAGGTCGATCACCGGGAGCCCGGATCGCCCCTCGGTCTCCCGCCACTCCGTCGCCATGGCGTAGGCCTTGGTCCGCCCGATCCGCAGCAGCACACCCGCCTCCTCCACGGTCAGTAGCAGTGGAGGTTCCTGGCATGACACAACATACAACCTTTGCATTCAGTGCTTGTGTCTTGTATCATAGCAGAGTGTCAGCGCATTTCTACCACAAGCAGCAAGTTGTGTACGATGAGGTGATGACCCCCCATCCCGACCCATCCTCACCACCGGAGATCGACCTCAACCAAGTGGTCGCCTACAACATCCGAGAGGCCCGCCTGTTGCGCGGCTGGACTCAGGAGGAGCTCGCCGACCGGCTCGAGCCCTACCTTGGCCAGCGGCTCACCCAGGCCGGCGTCTCTTCCATTGAACGGGCCTGGGATGGTGAGCGGCCTCGAGAGTTCGATGCCCATGAGCTGCTGATCTTCGCCATGGTCTTCGATCTGCCCATCCTCTGGTTTCTCCTCCCCCCACCCGACGACCACCGCCTCATGCGATCCACGACCCGTCCCGTCGATGAGCTGTACGCCTGGCTGCTCGGGCAACCCGACCAGCTTGAACCGGTCTACGAGCGGCTGCGCCAGCTCGGCGTCGCCGACCCCACCGCAGCGGAAGCCACCGTGGAGAAGATCACCGGCGTCCCCGCCGCAGCAAATCAGTGGAGCTACCGGGAACGCCGCAAAGAGCTGCTCCTCGCACTCCTCGACGAACACGCCGACTCGCTCGACAGCGCCGTCGATGAGCTCGGACGATGGGTCGACCATCTCCGCCAGGTCGGCATCCGAGGGTTCATCGCCGAGCACACCGGCGACGAAGGCTTCACTTACCCGAAAGGGACAACTCCCGCCGCTGGCGTTGCACCGCCGGCCGGTACGGACGAGACGACACCAGACGACACGAATCAGGATCGGAAGTCGGGAGGTACCGGATGAGAGGCCACATCGCCAAGAAGGGCAACCGCTACTACGTCGTCATCTACGAAGGGATCAACCCGGCTACCGGCAAGGGACGTCACCGCTGGCACGCCGCCGGCCCCTCCCTCAAGGGAGCCGAGCGCCTGCTCGCCGAGCTGGTCAAGCGGCACCACGACGGCGAGTACCGACCTCCCCAGAAAGTCACCCTCGGCGAGTACCTCGAACGCTGGCTGCCCACCCAGAAACAGCGGCTCGCCGCTTCGACGTTCTCCTCGTACCAGAACAACATCAGGCTGCACGTCGTCCCATACATTGGCTCAATCCCTCTCCAACGTCTGATGCCTGAAGATCTCGATGGCCTGTACGCGCACCTTCTCAGCGATGGGAGACGCAACAACGGTGGCGGCGGACTCAGCCCCAAGAGCGTCCGGCTGGTGCACAGCGTGATCCACAAGGCACTCGCCGACGCCCACCGCAAGGGATCGGTGACTCGCAACGTCGCCGACGTCGCAGACGCACCGAAGATCTCTGCCGGCGCCCGCCCGAAGATGAGGGCCTGGAACGCCGACGAACTCCGACAGTTCCTCGAACTCGTCGAGGAACATCCCCTGTACACCGCGTTCTACGTCAAGGCCAACACCGGGATGCGCCGCGGCGAACTGCTCGGTCTCACCTGGCGGGTCATCGACTTCGACAACGCCCGGCTTTCCGTCACCCAAACCGTGACCGCCCCCGACTACAAGATGGTCGTCTCCGCCGTCAAGAGCGCCCACAGCCTCCGCACCATCGACCTCAACCCACGAACCATCTCGATCCTGCGAACGTGGCGAAAACAGCAACTCGAGACGTACATGCAGACCGGCGTCAGGACCGACGACTCCGGATTTGTATTCGCCCGCCCCGACGGATCACCCATCCATCCCGACTACTTCTCCCAGACCTTCGATCGGCTCCTGGCCAAGCTCGACATTCCCAGGATCCGACTACATGACCTTCGGCACACGCACGCCACGCTCCTCATCAAGGCGGGGGTACCGGTCAAGGTCGTCAGCGAACGCCTCGGCCACGCCAGCGTGGCATTCACGATGCAGGTCTACCAACACGTCCTCCCCGGTATGCAAGCCGACGCCGCAGCAACGTTCGGGAAGATCGTGTTTGGGAGTAGCGGTGAGTAGGAGCCCCATAGCCAGACAGCATCTTCGCCGCCAGGTCCATCACCTGTGATGAAGGCCAAAATCCACCGCGGCGCGCACGAGATCGGCGGGAACTGCATCGAGGTGGCGAGCGGTTCCAGCAGAATCGTGCTCGACCTAGGTCGACCGCTCTCCGCCCGGTGGGGTGAACCGATACCGCTGCCAGACATCGCCGGACTTGCCTCCCCCGACGCCGCGATGCATGGCGTGATAATCAGCCATTCGCATCTCGATCACTACGGTCTTGCCGATCAGCTTCATCACGACGTGCCGGTGTACCTCGGCGCCGAAGCTGCTCGTGTGCTTGAAGCAGCAACGTTCTTCTCGCCCCTCGCGAGGAGACCTCGGCTCGCTGGGACACTTCATGACGGTGTACCGCTGCGCCTCGGCCCATTCACTGTGACGCCACACCTGACGGATCACTCCGCCTTCGACGCTTACTCGCTGCTCGTCGAGGCTGATGGAAGAAGTCTCTTCTACACCGGCGATATCCGCGGCCACGGACGGAAGTCGAGGTTGTTCGATCGTCTCCTCGCCCATACTCCGAAGACTGATGTGCTCCTGATGGAGGGCACCAATGTGCGTTCTGAGCCGCGCGCCGCGGAACGATTGACCGAACAGGACGTCGAGGAGGCATTGCTGTCCACGCTGCAGTCCACACCCGGGCTCGTCGCAATCTTGTCGTCCGCTCAGAATCTGGACCGCCTCGTGACCGCCTTCCGTGCTTCTCGTCGGTCCGGGCGCACGCTCGTCGTCGACCTCTACACGGCAACTGTCGCCCGCGCGACCGGTCGAACATCCATCCCACAACCTGGCTTCGACGGGCTCGCCGTGTACGTGCCACAACGACAACTCCACCGGATCATCGAAACGGAGGAGTTCCAACGCGTGTCCGAGATCGCTGACATCCGACTCTTTGCTGAGGATCTCGCCGCCCAGCGCGGTTCACTCGCCTACTTCGGTACGTCGTCAACTGCGACCGAACTCATCGAAGCAGGCGCTCTCCATGACGGCGCGGTCGTCTGGTCCCTATGGGAGGGTTACCTCAACCAGCCCACTGGCAAGCGATTGCGAGACCTGCTGGCAAAGGCGGAAGTTCCGCTGCTCCACCACCACACGTCGGGTCACGCGCATGTTGAGGATCTCGCCCGGCTCGTCGACGCCTTCGCTCCAGCCCGCATCGTGTCGATCCATTCGGAAGCGGCGGATCAGTTCACAGAATACTTCCCGCGAGTCGAGAGCCATGCCGACGGCGAGTGGTGGGGAGTCTGACATGAACACGAAAGCCCTTGTCCAATGGGCGAAAGCAAACGCAACCGGTGACGTCGACCAGTCCTCGGACAGGTCGCTGTCCCTAGCCTCGAGGCTGCTGCGATTCCGATGGAATGGCGCCCCCACCGTCGGCCTCGGCTCTGACGTCGATGGAAAGGCACGGATCGATTCCGTACTCGACGGTGTGTCCTGGTTCCTGGCTCGTAGAGAGGCCACCGATGACACGCTCCACCTCATCCTCGCCATCCCCACAGAAGAAGACGCTGCACAACCCCCGCTGAACGAGCACTTCGGGGCGATCGGAACAATGATCCGCGAGCTCGAATCCGGCCCCTTGATTCGGGTATGGATCATCACACCGGATGGCAAGCCCACAGAGATCACCGTCAAGAAGGCGACCTTCACAACGGCAACGCCCCAGCGATGGAGCGAAATGCTGATGTCAGTCGCCGCCAAGCCAGTGACAGGAATGGCAACGGATCTTGTCACTGCCGTCAACCATCCATCGTTCGCTCTCTACCCGAAGCTGACCTCACAGACATCGACCGAACCGTGGCAGATGCGACTCGATGGCCTCGCGATCGGCAGCGCTGGTTTCGCGACGGCGACGCTCGAGCTGCCGAGCAGCAATCCCGACGCACCGGGAGAACCACGTGACACATGGCGGCGGGTGATCGGGCAAGGACCGATCCCGTTCGCACCATCGTCAGCAGACCATCCCATCACGTTGATCAAGGAGCTGATCGACTCGTGGATCTCAGAAGACAACCCCGCCGCTGTGTTGAGCCATGGACAGTCGGAGCACGCACTTGAGGCTCATGTCCTCAGCGGCCGGCTTCAGCTTGCGACAGCAGATATTCCGCTCCACCCCGCCGTGCCATTTCGCTCCGGCGTGCTCCGCGCGGCGCAGTTCCCGACGCTGTGGGGGAACGTCACGAGTCCAGCCCGATACCTCGACGCTCTCCTCTGTGACGGCGAGCGGCGACCGTGGGCCGTGGAACTCAAGGACCAGGACGCGGGAGGTGGGCACGGTGCCTACCTGCGTCACGGCATCGGCCAAGCCGTCCTGTACCGCCACTTCATCCGATCCGCTGATCCGATGGAGCCGTGGTTCGCGCATCATGGGCTCAGACGTCTTGAGTGCCGCGCTGCGCTCGCCTTCCCCACGGCAGCTGCCGGGACGACGGGGAAGATCGCTCGACTTCGCGATCTCGCCAGCCGCTACAACGTCGAAGTGATCGAATTCGACCGTCCCGGCAACCATGAGTTGTCGTAGGCAGTTCATGCAAGCTGACGCTGCAGCGACATTCGGCAGGATTGTGTTTGGGGCAATCGGGCCGAGCCAGACAGGACAACGCTGGTGGTTGACGCCGATCAGGTCTCGACATCGTCGGACGCTTGAGGAGCGAAGACCCGAAACTCAGTGCGCCCCCGACGCACGTAGAGATCGACAATCTCGCGCATGCTTGGGCCCGCCTCAGGGACTCCGCTATCACGAGCAATGCTCAGCACTTCTTCGGCGGAGTCGCGCCACGCGGAATCGTCCCACTCGTTTTCGGGCCTCGCAAGCATTCCGGCAAGCAGATCCACCGCAGCAACGGGATCTGTTCTGGCCACATCGACCAATCGGTCAACGACGGAATGCCCGAACGTTGGGGCACCGACCAAGTCGACAACCTTCTGCAGCATCTCTAGAGCCCAGGCTTCCTCAAGCTTCCCGGACGAGAACCAGACTCCGAAGGATCGAAGCTCGAGCTGGTGCTCTTCTGGAGCCGCTTCGCCGACCGCCAGACGCCACTCGAATAGCTCTTCCATCCGTTGCCGGATCGGAGTAGACAAGTCACCCGGAGTGTTACGAAGGGCGCGCCCGACGAAGTCCAACACGCCAGCAGCAAGTTCATCGTCAGCTCGCTCAAAGAATCCTTCGAGGAGACCTCGATCGAGCTCACGTCGCCAGAAGAGAGTCACGAGGTGTTCGCCGAGTTTGACATCGACCGATTCTCCCTGCCGGCTTCCCGCCTTCTGGCCGCTCGGGACACGGCGCACAGCATCCTCGTACTCAGATCTGAGCACGCGAGATGTCGAGTCGTATGGTGGGCACCACGTGACATACGTGGACCACGCCGTGTCCGCGTAGGCGATCGCCTCGTGCTCCGTGGGGAAAATCGCTCCGAGATTCGCAGCGGTCCATTCCTCATCCAACAGGACGAGCCAGGGCAGCCACCTCCCGTAGACAGCACGAACTGCATGTGAAGGTTCGACGATCAGATCGAGATGACGCTCCAGCAGAGTACGAACCTCAGGCATCAGATCGAATCCGGAGGAGACATCTCCCCCGCGTGCTTCGACGTCCCTGTGGACCCAAAGCGCGTACTCGATGGCAGCGTGCATCGTTTCGCCCCGATTCGTGTTGAGTGAGAGCGTCAAGGGGTCCATGTTGTCCCCCCCGTAACGTGCCTCGTGCTCGGGACTCGGGTTTGGGTCGTCCATCAGTCTCTCAATGATGTCCCACACAGTCACTCTCAACTCAAGCGGGATGCCGTTGTCCTTGGCCGCAAGCCCTGACCTCACAAGCGACGCAATCTGACGCCGACACCACCGCCAACCCGGATCCCGGTCCCGATAGCTGACATCATCGTCTGGCTCGAACGCCTGTTGGGAGACCAACGAGGCCAGGCTGAGAGGCTCTTCCCAAGAGAAGGCCTCGCCCTTCGCAAGAGCCTGATCGAGACCCGAGAACAGCTCCCGGACGTAGGTCGGATCCACATCAGCGAGACGGTTCGCCTCTGCTGCGTAATCCGCTGGCCGAGCAGCCACCACGCCGCTGAAGACACGCCCGAGACCTTCAATCGAGGGACCGAAGTGTCCCTCCGAGTCGTCATCAGGACGCCAGCCACGAAGAAGATCGGCTACCTCGGCAGGCGGCAATTGAAGGAGCTGCTCCGGTTCAACAGGGCTCTCGGGGCCAACCCAGCTTGTGGACCACGAAGTGAAGTCTGGGTGCTCTGGCTCACCGTACGCCTGGACGAGATCTTGATAGCGATCGGCTGTCGAGCCCGCGAGGGAGTCGGCGACGTAGCTGAATCGATCGCGCCGCCAGATGTCGACGTAGCGTTGGACATCATCGTCTAACGGTTCGGTTCCGTCCCTCTCAATTCGCCGCTCCCTGTACCAATCCACGTCAGGGCCAGATTCGATCCACGAGAGTACTTCCTTCTGCGCGTCCTCATTGACGTGCCCAAACCGACTTCTCAGAAGGTCCGCGTATTCGTGACGGAGGCAGTGATCGTCGAACACGCCTCTATCAGTGATGCGCTCTGTGGCAAGTTCCACGCCGTGTCCCGTGTTGGCGAGAACATGGAGAGCTATTCGCCTATGTGTTATCGAACGCTGTTCAAGATCGTTGACAACGGTATCGACCTCAGAGGCCCCTCCCGACACGTACCGGAAGGCGGCATCTCGCACGGCGTTGACCAGGACGTTCCTCACGCCAGATTCGAGATTCTGCGAGTGGGCTTCAATCGCTGGACGCCAGATGTAGGAGTAGTCCGCACTCTCCCCATCACCGACTTCGTCTTCCCACCTGCTCAGTCGCAGCGCGTCGTCAAGAAGTGCCGAGAACATCTGGACCGCGTCGAGACCTGCAGCGTCCACGAGAGGTTCAAGTACCTGTTCGACAACACGCTCGTATTCCCACTCAGAGACTCGGGAGGACGCCTCTGGCGTGAGGCGATACGCCTCGTCAGTCGACACACGCTTCTCCGAGAGACGCGGGTCCGGAATAACCTGCAGGAGTGAACGCACAATCTCAAGTGCACGGCCAACTTCCCCAGCACTCACGAGGTGGAGTACGACGGTGGCCGCGTCGTCAGCATAGATATCGGCATGTGGACCTTCGATCCAGTCTTGGATCTGTTCCGCGAGGTCCGCGGCCTTTGCCCCTGGAAGCGACACCACTGCCTCCAGCAGCAATCGCGTCACCGTTGGGTTCTCACTGCTCCCAATCGTCGCAAGCACCCCTGCCACGTCCTCGGGAGCACTGCTTGCCATCCGTGCCAGATAGCGACCCTCTGGCCACGGTGGAAACCGAACGTAGCCAGGCTCAGGCGCTGCAATCGGCGGAGGCGGGTTCTTGAAGAAGCCGCGTCGAGACAGCGGCACAACCCATTCAGGGTTGTCAAGCCGCTCGAAGAAATAGGCACGATTCTCTGAGCGCGCCGACAGGGCAGCAACGCGGTCGATATCTTCAGCCGTTGGCGGAGTCCAAGATTTCATCTAGTTCATCCATGTTCTCATAGGAGCGGCGAGCCAACGCCGCCAGTGCATTCTCAAAGAGCTCGAATCTCTCAGCTAGCGATTCCTCATCAGAGGGATTGAGAGGTTGATTGCGGACATGGGCAAAGGCATTTGCCCACTTCGTACTTCGCAGCCACGACTCAACAACGTATGCGGGAATCGGAGATTCTGTTGTGGCCTCGAACAGCCTGCGCGCTGTCCTACGGTTCCTGCCAGAGACAGCGAGGTGCCCAACAATCAGGTTGCCGACAGCCGTGAGCATTGGCCACGAGATGTCATACCGGTCCGGACCCGACGAATCAGGATCTGCCGCCGATAGGACGGGCACGGATCCGTCCGACGGGAGGCCGTCGTCGACCCAAGTGGTACGCACCTCCTCTGCGAGTTGGGAGTACTCGGTCCGCGTGCTGCGCAGCTCCCCAGCAATCGCATCTGGCAGCCTGTTTCGGATCTCACGAACAGCGTGAGCCACAAACCACACTCGTCCTGGGAAGGATCGGTCGCTGACCATCTGCACGGCCGCTGAGTAGACCGGAGCCAATGTCGGACCATTGGCCTCGAGCCACTTCTTAAGCTCAAGCTGCCGTGCCGTCCACGGCAATGGGCTGCCTGTCGTCTCACCAGCGGTACGACCGCTGGATGTTGGAAGGCCAGCATCCGCACGGGGATAGGTCTCCTCAGCACTCGACACTCGTCCGTTCTCCCATCCCATCCTCGTGCCATTACACACCCACAGTCTGCCATCTTCACGGCCAGATCCGCGAGACAGCGACATCAAGCTTGCCCGAGCCCGTTAGAAGATCCGTTAGAAGAACATCCAGGTCGACGGCCGGCGGCGCGAGAAAACCCTTGGGATATGTGGGTGTCCCAAGGGTTTTCTTCGTAGCGGGGGCAGGATTTGAACCTGCGACCTTCGGGTTATGAGTTGCTTGCCGGGGTCTCTCGCCAGTTCTCGTTGTTGCTCAATGGTGCCCGCTACCTGGGGTTTCGCGGAAGTGGCATGATGGCTGATGTCTATGGATAACCCCTCATGCCGCCTCATTCGTTAGAAGATCCGTTAGAAGAATCGACCTTGTCGAGGTCGAAGTCGTAGCGTTCGCCGCGGCAGGTCGGGTTCACCCACTATTCCAGTTTCCTTCGGCTAGCACTTCCCTAAGCGAAGCTTTTCATGTAACCTTAGCTGAACCGGATGGGAGCCGAAGGATGGCCGAGTACGTACGGAGACGATGGGAGCCTCGGTTCGAGGGGATGACCCGCCGCGACCGGCAGGGCTGCAGCTACGACGCCTACCTGCCCGATCCCCTCGCCGGCTGGAATCTCACCCTGCCCGGCGACCTGGCAGCGGACATCGCGGACGCCGAGACCGCGATCCGGGACCTGAACGAGGCCGGGACGAGCCATGTCAGCCTCGAGGGTCTCGCCCGGTTCCTCCTCCGAGCCGAGTCGGTCGCCTCGTCCAAGATCGAGGGGCTCGACGCCGGGCCACGGCGACTGGTCGAGGCGGAGGCCGCTCTTGCCCAGGGAGGCAAGACCGCCGATCGCGTCGCCGTCGAGGTCCTCGGTAACATCACGGCGATGGAGTCCGCCATCGAGCTGGCACTCCGAGCGGAGCGGATCTCGTTGGCAGATCTGCCGGGAATCCATCGAGTGCTGATGGACCGCTCACCGAGACCGGAACTCGGAGGTGTCATTCGCGAACGGCAGAACTGGATAGGCGGCAGTTCCTACAACCCGTGTAGCGCGATCTTTGTCCCACCACCACCGGATCACGTCGATGGCCTTCTCCACGACCTCATCGACTACATGAACGGCGACGAGCACTCGCCCCTCGTGCAGGCCGCCATCGCCCATGCCCAATTCGAGACCATCCACCCGTTCGCCGACGGGAACGGACGGACCGGACGGGCACTGATCCATGTCATACTCCGACGGCGAGGGCTCTCCCCCACATTCGTGCCACCCATCAGCCTCGTCCTCGCCACTTGGTCGGACGACTACATCTCCGGGCTGACCACTTTCCGACACCTTGATCCCGCGGACAGCCCGAAGCGATCCCAAGCAGCCCACACGTGGCTGCGAACCTTCGCCGGCGCCACCCTCCGAGCATGTAGCGACGCTCAGATCTACGCCACGAGGATCGACGAACTGGTCCACCAGTGGCGGTCGAACCTCGGCACCGTCCGAAAGGGATCCGCTCTGGACCTGCTCATCGACGTTCTCCCCGGAGTCCCCCTCCTGACCGTGGAATCAGCCGCCGGACTCATCGACCGCTCCGACGTCGCCACGGGAGCAGCCATCAACCGCCTCGTCGAAGCAGGAATCCTCACCCAGCGCAACATCGGCAAGCAGCGCTACCGGATCTTCGAAGCACCGACCGTCCTCGACCTGTTCACATCATTGGAACGCGCTCTCGCCAGCCTCACCGGCGACACCGCGACCGACGAACCGGTCCGGCCGGTGCCGCAGCCTCCGCCCCCACGATGACAGCCGACACCTCTGTCTGGTGGCACCCTGCGCGGACGTTCATGGATGGAACGGACCTCTTCGCTAGCGTGAAGTGGTGGCTGTCCCCGGATCAACGATCTGGGGCCAGGATCCGCACACGGAGACGAAGCACCGCGTACTGAGCAGATACTTCGACGCCTGGTACCCAATCATGCTCCGCACATTCCCCCGCCTATCGGTCGTCCCTTACCAACGGAGAGTGGCCATGTGCCGGATCCGTGGCCGTCCCGCCGAAAGGCGCATCACGAGTAGGAGGGGAAGTTCGGCGGCGATCCTTCATCAGTTCGTCATCAGAGCGTCACGGTTGGCCACTCCGGACGCGAGAAGACCCTCGGGATATGTGGGTGTCCCAAGGGTTTTCCTCGTAGCGGGGGCAGGATTTGAACCTGCGACCTTCGGGCTATGAGTCCGTTCGGGCCATCCAGCCACACATGGATTCCTCACTGAGTACCCGTTCGTGGCAAGGGTTTCCATCACGCACCGTCACGCACGGCTACGCGTGGATTCGCGGACCTCCGCGGACCAAATACAGACCAAGAACCGCAGTCAAGCCGACGACCGAAGTGAGAGGAACCACATCCATGATGACCGTTGACGACAACGAGAGAGAACAGTCGAGAATGATCGATCAACTAGCCGACCTCGACGCACGAGGACTCGCCCGACACGCACAACACCTCACCGGCGACATCAAGTACGAGGCCCGCGAAGGAGACGAGGGACACCTCGCCACCTATGCAAACGAGTTCGTTGCCTTCGGCCGTGTCCTCGAAGGGATCTACAGCCGCTAGGCACAGCCGCCGGTAGCGACGATCCATAGTGAAGGGTCCGCAGACGGGGGGAGACTGCGGACCCTTCACGGACCACCATCGACCCTACCCGACGCAATACCCGCTGTTGACCACCCACTTGCGGACCCGCATCCACGTCCTCGCCAGGGAGGGACCACACATGGACATAACGACCTTGAATCGTGAGGAGATGATCCGCCGGCTCCTCGACCTCGATCCCCTCGAACTCGTCGCCAGAATCACCGCAGCCAAGAACGCCCACCCCGAACCGCCCGACCATCTCGCCAGGATGCAGCGGGCCGCAATCAGACGAGCCAGGAGCCACGGGTACGCGTTGAAGGAGATAGCCGACGCAGCCGGCACGTCCGTGCTCCGGGCATCCCACCTGGCCGAACCCGAAGCCGTCACTGACTGGACCGATCGCCGCAGGATCGTCTCAGAGCGTCGAGGATGCCCCAGGACGCGCGCCCCGACCCCGTGGGGGAATCCTCAGTAGCACCGTAAGGACTGGTGGGGCGAAGGGGGTGATCCTCAGGGATAGGAGTGTGCTCGGGATTTCCGTAGACAGCTGCCGACGAAGAGAATACGACGTGCCGGACTTGCTGGGCCGTCAAGACATTTAGCAATGAGATCGTTTGGCAACGCTTTGCTCAAAGTAGAGGCCGGGACTTTGGACCGATTCTCCGACGGCGATGAGTCCAGCGAAGTGCATACACGCGTCGACGGAGTAGTCAGCCACGATGGTAGCCATGGCAGCCTGGTCGGCGATGTCAACTTAGTAGAACGGAATCGACGCCGGGAGCCCATTGGGCGAGCTTCGGCTCAGATTGTCGACAATGACAACTGAGTTCCCACGCGTCACGAGCTGATCTACAGCAACACCACCCACATAACCGGCACCGCCAGTGGCTAGCACGCTCATGATGCGTCCGTCACAAAACGATCGACGCAAGCTCCCGCAGTTGGCGTGGTTGCGTAGATCCTTGGATTGTGCGACGTCGCTTTCGCGTAGCGTTGACCAACCTCCTCGACAAAGCCACAGACCGCGGTTTTGTCGACGAGCGCCACCGCGCAGCCACCGAACCCCGCTCCGGTCATGCGTGCGCCATGGCACCCTTCGACGTTGGATGCGATTTCGACCATGGCGTCGAGTTCGGTCGAGGAGACCTCATAGTCGTCTCGGAGACTCCGGTGACTGCCACCCATGTATTCGCCGAAACGATCGATGTCGCCAATTCCCAGAGCGGCTGCCGCCTCCACGGTCCTCGTATTCTCGGAGATGACGTGTCGGGCTCGGCGTAGTGTGACACTGTCAACGGCTGATGCCAGCATTGGAAGACTCTCAAGGGAAAGGTCGCGCAACGCCGAGACGTTGGCAGCTTCGGCAGCCCTGGCACACGAAGCTCTACGATCGTCATACTCGGAGGACACCGATTGGCGGCGGGTACCGGTGTCAAGTATTACGACCGTGACATCAGCCGGGAGCAGGAAGGTGTGCAGCTCGAGGCTTCTGCAGTCGATGAGTACGGCGTGGCCGGCCTCGCCGGTCGCGATAACGAGCTGATCCATGATGCCCGTATTGACACCGATCCACTCGTTTTCGCTGCGCCGCGCGGCTCGGGCAGCCGTCTTGGCATCCCACACCCAGTCCGAAACAGCGGCGAAGGCGCGAGCGCCTGCGATCCCAAGCGCGGCTGAGGATGAGAGCCCTGCCCCGGTCGGGATGTCGGTCGCGAACGCTCCCTCCCAGCCCCTCAATGCATCGGGTCCAATCGCCCAAGCGAGACCCTTGAGGTACTCCGCCCATCCGGAGGTGCCCTTGACCACCTTTGCGATGTCGAACTGGGCGTCTCTGTGCCCGATCGAAGCGACATGCACCTGGTTGTCGTCCCTCCCCCGCAACGCCAGCCAGGTCGACTGTTCGATCGCCATCGGGAACACGAAACCGTCGTTGTAGTCAGTGTGCTCGCCAATGAGATTGACGCGCCCCGGCGATCGAACAACGTATTCGGGGACGCCGCCGAACCGGATACCGAAGAGCTCGATGGCAGCTTCCCTGGTCAACGCTTGATCCGTGACGTGTAGTGCTGAGCCGAGGCCTCGCGAAGCCGTGCAGCGGCCTCCTCCGGGTCAAGGTCCCGTTGCGCTTCCGCGAGCAGCTCGTATCCGACCATGAACTTTCTCACCGTGGCTGACCGCAGGAGTGGCGGGTAGAAATGGGCGTGCAGCTGCCAATGAGATGACGGCGTGTCGTCGTGCGGCGCACCGTGCCACCCCATTGAGTACGGGAAGGGGTGCTCAAAGAGGTTGTCGTAGAGGGTCAGGAGTTCCTTGACCACTGCTGCGAGCGAGACGAGCCTTGTTCCATTGACCTCGGTAATGCGGCGTGTCGGCGTCCTGGGTACCAACATCGTCTCGAATGGCCACGTTGCCCAGTACGGGACGAGCGCGATCCAGTGCTCGTTCGCGATAACGACTCGGTTGCTGCTGTGCTCTTGTACCAGATAGTCGAGGAGCAATAGGGTGCCGCGCTTTTGGAAGTAGCTTTTCTGGGTCTTGTCCTCACGCGCTGGCAAGGTTGGGAGCGCTGTTCCTGCCCAGATCTGGCCGTGCGGGTGGGGGTTGGAGGCACCCATCGCGGCACCATTGTTTTCGAATACCTGTACCCACCTGTATGTCTTCCCAAGTTCGGCTGTCTCGGCCTGCCACATCTCGACGACGCGCACGATATCCTTCTCCTCCATATGCGATAGGCGGAGATCGTGACGCGGTGAGTAGCAAACGACGCGGCATGTGCCAGCGAGCGTTTCCGAGGCGAGGAGTCCGTCGAGGTGTCGACTCGGTTTGACCGTCGGTGATAGCGCGGGAAAGTCGTTGGTGAAGGCGGTGGTCGATTCGTAGGCCGGGTTGGTCGCTCCGGAGGCCCGTAGATTCGATGGGCAGAGGTAGCACTGCGGGTCATAGGGCTTCGCCTCTTCAGAATCTGGTGATTCGGTGTGGCCGAGCCAGGGACGCTTCGTTCTACCCGAGGACACCAGCACCCATTCGTCCGTCAAAGGGTTGTATCTCCGATGGGGCGCCTCCGGCGTGGAACGATCTGGATCTCTATTGCTCAAGCCCATGTGGACCAGCCGTTCTGTGGCTGATCGCCCGCTCCTTCGATAGTCCCAGGCGACCAGGCCAAACAGCGCCGCGACGTGTAGCCGACTATGGGATGACGTTGTCTTCGAAGTCGTATCACGGTCTCACCTCAGCCCTGGATGCGGGAGTGCGAGCAACTAGCTCGCCGGGACGCGCTCCGCGTCGATTCGGCGGCTCGACTTGCGCGGCGTCGAGGAAGGATCGGGCAAGGGTCTCGCCGGCTGAGGTTTCCAGCCATAGGAGCAGGCGGCCGGGGTCTGGGCGAGCTGGCGCCTCGATCGAGACTGGATTTGAGAGTTCGAAAGGTTGCGCTTGGACCTCGTTGGACACGGAGTCTGATTGCTCGGGACGCTGGTGGACGGGGGCTCCGGGTGCGATCCAGGTAGCGTGAATACGCCCGACGATCGGTTCGGGTCCGTGGTGCGAGACCCGTAGATCGAACACGCATCTCTCCTGCGGCGGTTCGATATCTGCTCCGGCTTGCGCAGGGACGAGGTCGATCACCAAGATGGTATCCGCGTTTACATCGGAGGGAATGCAACCGCCCCAGTCTTTGGTCCGGCGGTCGGTGGTGAGGAGTCCGGCGGCTTCGTGTTCGATGTCCGCCAACTCGGTGTAGACGTAGCCGGCGAATCGGTCGTGGCGGCGCAGTTCCTGTGTTTCCCATCGAAGGTGCCAAGCGCGTTCGAGACTGGTGAAGCCCTCGCCGTATTCGCTGTTGATGATCGGCACGCCGCGGCGAGCGAACTGCTCCGAACTGTAGAGGGACTTGTCGACGACGAAATCGTGCCCGAGCCGGACCGGAAAGGACTCTCGCTCTCCGGCAGCGAGCTGGGCCACGGCGCGTCGCCATTCAGCGAGGTCGGGCTCGTAATAGTGCCAGTCGACGAGGTCGGACTTGACGTGTGACCATCCGGAGTTCTCGACGATGGGGCGGGTGGCGTCGAGGCCACGGAGCACATCGTAGGCCCGGGCTGCTGCCTCGGTTCTTGCCGGGCTACCGGCAATGTCCCAGTCGAGTCCCCACTCTTCGTTGTAGAGGCTCCAGATAACGATGCTCGGATGGTTGCCGTCGCGCTCGACCATGGCCGGTAGCTGCGCCTCGAACGCTTGAATTGATGCCGGGGAGAATCGGCTGGTGCACGCCGGCTCGGCCCACACCAACATCCCGGTACGATCGGCCTCGTGGAGCCAAAGCGGCTCCTCGAACTTGAGATGCTTGCG
Source organism: Acidimicrobiia bacterium (assembly GCA_030618675.1). Classification (GTDB taxonomy): domain Bacteria; phylum Actinomycetota; class Acidimicrobiia; order Spongiisociales; family UBA5794; genus JAHEEL01. The sequence goes on from JAUXCV010000002.1 coordinate 16,602, forward strand.
AATTAGGTTGTACCCGAGATCGCGAGCGAGGTCGATGTCGGCCTGGAGGTCATGCAGGCTCGGTGCGGTCAAGCCGGTGTCTGGCCAATAGCCCTGATCGAGGACGCCGCGCACGTAGAACCGGGATTCGTTCAAGAACAGCTGCTCGCCGTTCACCTCGAATCGCCGCAACCCGACTGTCGCCACAAGGCGGTCAGGTCTACGACCGTCGCCGTTGCTGACGACGACTTCGACTTCGTACAGGTGGGGTGACTCGGGCGACCATGGCCTAGGTGCTTCGAGTTCGATCCGTCCGGTGGCCCGGCCCCCGTCGGCGACGAGCCGCAACGTTTCGTGCGATTCGAGGATTGAGACGTCGACGACCGCACCCGCCGGGTCGTCTCCGCCGAGGTCGACGGTGACGTCGATACCGGTGAGGCTGTCACCACGTAACACCACGGACCTGGCGTAGGTGCCACCGCGGGCTTCAAGCCATACCGTTTGCCAGATGCCTGACGTGGGCGTGAACGCCACCCCGTCGTAGTCGTCACGAGGGATCGAACGTTGCTTACCGTGAGGGAACTGGCGCTTGTCGGCGGGGGCGTACACTTCGACTGTGAGTTCGGCCTCCGTGCCTGGAGTTAGATGCGGGGTGACGTCGTACTCGAACGAGTCGTAGCCGCCGCGGTGTTCGCCGACGACATCGCCGTCGATGCGCACGATCGCATGGTGGTGGACCGCTCCGAAGCAAAGGACGATGCGTGCCCCTTCCCAATCGGTCGGCGCAGCGACGGATCGGCTGTAGATACCGTGCTCCAGCCAGTGGCGATTCACGCCTGATGCCTCGGACTCCCAAGCGAACGGAACCGTGATGTCGTAGAGCTGACCATCGGCTGCGAGTTCCCAGAGTCCGTTCAGGTTGACCCAATGTGGGGATCGGTCGCGATCTGGCCTCGGATACTCAGGTCGAGGAATCGAGTTAGGGCGGCCCGAGTGCATCTGAGTGGTCGCGATATCAGATGTAGAGATTGTCATGGTTCAGCCCCTTATGGTCATGGTTCTGCTCTTCACGGTCATGGTTTAGCCCTTCACGCTGCCTGCGAGGATGCCATTGATGAAGTGTCGCTGCAGGAGGACGAAGAGGATCAGCAGCGGAATGAGTGCGACGGAACTTGCGGCGAGGAGCTCGCCGGTGACCGTGGCGTAATCAGCACCGATTCGATTGCCGGTAATGTTCTGGGCGAGGGTCGACAAGACAACCTGAAGCGTGGCTCGCTGATCCGAGCTTGCGATCACCACGGGCCAGACGAAGTCGTTGTAGATGTTCATGATCGTAAGAACGGCCAATCCAGCGAGGGCGGGCCGGATGATTGGCACGATCACACGCCAATAGATGCCAAACTCGGAGCATCCGTCGACGCGCGCGGCATCGAGGAGTTCATCGGGCACCGAGCTGATGACCTGCCGCATCCAGAAGATCGCAAATGCGTCGATGGCGCCGACCAGGATGAGCCCCTGATAGGTATTGACCCACCCGAGGGTCTTCATCTCGAGCAGGAGCGGGATGATCAGTACAATCGTCGGCAGCATGAGCGTGATAAGCACCATGCCGAAGATCGCGTTCTTGCCCCGAAAGTCGTATTTGGCGAACCCGTACGCTGCGAGCGGAGCGAAGAACATGGTGATCGCGCCCTTGAACACGAGCACAACTCCGGTGTTGCCGAAGCCACGGACGATGGGGACGTCCTCGAACATCGCCGTATAGTTGTCGAGCGAGAAACTGCTCGGATCAAAGACCAGCGGGGCCCTGATGATGTCGTTGGCCGGCTTGAGCGACGACAGGATCGCCCAAACCACCGGAGCCAGAAACGCCACGAGGAGCAGCATCAGGAACGCCTGGATCGCAAGGGTGCGGCCGAAGTGGCCGCTGGTCAAGCGTCGAGCGCCGGTCGGCTTCGCTGTTTGCGCTGTGCGCGGTGTTCTGGTCACGATCCGTCCTCCACCCGGAGCATCCGCACGAACATCAGCGACAGCGCCATCACGAGGACCACAAGGAGAAGCGAGTTCGCTGCTCCGGTTCCGAGGTCGGCGCGGTTGATGTGGTTGTACAGGAAGTAGCCCGCCGTTGTCGTCGAGCTGTAGGGGCCTCCCTGGGTCACTACGAACGGTTCAGCGAACATCTGAAAGACAGCGAGCGTTTGGAGGACAACGACGAACATGATGGTCCGGCGGATCAACGGGACGGTGATGCTTCGAAGCTGCCGGCTCCACGATGCACCGTCGAGCGATGCTGACTCGTACAACACCGAGTCGATCGACTGCAGACCCGAGAGCATGATGATTACGATGAAACCGGTCGTCTTCCACAAGAACAGCAGCGCCAGCGTGGGCTTTGCCCATGTGCCGGTCGTCAGCCACCCGACATTGGGCAAACCGACAGACCCGAGCAACGAGTTCACGGCACCGTAGCCCTCATCGAACAGCACCACCCAGATCTGAGCGACAGCTACGAGCGGCATGACGAAAGGCACGATGAACGCCACGCGATACATCCCTCGAAGCTGCAACTTGGCCGAGTTCAGCAGCACCGCCACGATCACCCCCACGACGAGTTGGACCGGCACGATGAGGACCCACAGCACAGCCGAGTTCCAAAGCGAACTCCAGAAACGATCGTTCGTAAGCAAGTAGGCGTAGTTGTCCCAGCCGACCCACATCGGGTCGCCGACTCCCCGCCAGTTCGTAAGGCTGAGCCGGGCCGTGAATACCAGCGGGTAGACGCTGAAGGCCAAGAAGATCGCTACGAACGGCGCAACGAACACGTACGGTGCGGCTCGCGGTCGAGCCATAGTCGGCGCCTACCTACTGCTGGCGCCGACTATGGAGCGGATGGCTGGGATGGGGCTCACTGCCGGTCGACCAAGTTTTCCTGGATCTCGTCAGTCGAGCGGGATATTACTTCGGAAGGATTGAGGTCGCCGTCGAGCATCCGTTGGATGTTGTTCCCCAGATAGTCGACCGCTCCGGCCCACCAGCTCGGTAGCGGGGTGCCGCCAGGAATCTGTGCGCCCGCCTCGGTGGCCACGGCCCACAGGTCCTGACCGCCGAGTGCTTCGACCGGCTCGAACAGCGGCGCGGTCGGATCGGCGGCAGGCAGATAGCTCGGGATGGACGTGTTCAGACCTGTCGGGTATACGTCGTTGGGACCCCACACTGCGGAGTAGCCGGCCTCGTCGAACATGAGGAATTCGTAGAACAGCCAGGCGAGTTCGGAGTTCTCGCCCTCGCGGGGGAGCACGAACGACGAGCCGCCCATCGCTCCACTGCGAGCACCGCCAGCCTCCCATGCCGGCAGCTCCATCGCCCGCCAGTCGCCGGTCGTCTCGGTAAGCAACTGCTGGGGAGCGAAACTGAACCAGATCGCCCACGGATAGAACACCTGATTGCCGTTTTCGAGCTCGGCGATATCAGTCGGGCTCAGATACTCGGCTCGCGTGCCGAGATCCTCTTCCCGCACCGTATCGAGGAATGTCAAGATCTGTTCGTATTCGGGGCTGTCCAACCGGAGTTCACCGGCGGCGTCCGCCATGGACGTGCCAAGTTGGCTGGCGAACATCTCAAGTTGAAGCTGGCCGAGAAATGGTGACTGTTCCAAGTGGATGGGACCCGATTCGGGGTTTGTGGCCTGATAGTCGCGTGCGGCGTCCAGTAGGTCGTCGTACGTCTCGATCAGCGTGGCATCTACTCCCGCCTCGGCGAGGGCGGTCTCGTTGTAGTACAGAAGGCCGGGATCGAGGTCAAACGGCACACCAAAAACACCACCGTCGATGGTGTTGACGTCGACTTTTTGTGAAGCGATATCGTCTACGTAAGGGGCAAGGACATCGCTCAGATCCCACAGGAAATCGGAAAAGCCGCCGATCTTGGCGTCGTCGAGGAAGACACCGTCGGGTACATCGGTACCCGTGATCAAGGTGTTCTGCAGCTTGGCATCGATATCGACCGCCAGGTGGTTGACAATGATGTTCGGGTACTTCTCATTGAACCGCACAATGGTCGCATCGAACACCTCGTACAGGTCCCCGGACCGGTCCCAGATAGTAATCTGCCCTTCGGGGCTGTCCTCGGTCGGAGCCTGCAGCAGATCGCCGTTGCTTGCATCATTGCCTGTTGGCGCTGTGCTGGTTGTCGTCGCGCTATCGCTAGTCGTCGCGCTATCGCTAGTCGTCGCACTATCGCTAGTCGTCGGCGCGGGGTCGGTTGCGGTAGATTCGTCCGAGCCACAAGCGACAAGACCGAGGGCGAGAATGGCCAATACGCTGATCGTGGCGAGCCACCGCATATACCGACTTAGGGGTCCCTTTGTTCGCATCTGTCTCTCCTTGAGATACAATCTTCCAACGTGTGCAAAGCCAGCATAGTGGCTACTTGCACACGTTGCAAGTAGCAGGCGACACGTAGTAACATGCTGCGCATGGCAGTAACACTACGCGATGTTGCCGAGGCCGCTGGCGTCTCAGTACGAACGGTATCGAACGTCGTGAGCGACTTCCCGCACGTCAGCGACGGTGTAAGGCGACGCGTCCGCCAGGCGATCGAGGACCTCGACTACCGACCCAACCCGATTGCGCGCACGTTGCGGACAGGGCGGACCGGAATGTTGGCCCTCATTGTCCCGGAAATCGACCCGCCTTACTTCAGCGGCCTCGCCCGCAATGTGATCGACGCCGCAGCCGAGCACGGATATCGTGTCATGATCGACCAAACGGGCCATGACCACGACCGCGAACGCGAGCTGCTCACGGGCGGTGGTCGAACGATGCTGTTTGACGGTTTGCTATTCAGCCCAATCGTCACTAACGCCGAACTGCTCGAGATGAAAGTGAGCCGCAGCGTCCCCCTCGTTCTCCTCGGGGAGTACAGCTTCGACGGTCAGTACGACCACGTCGCGATCGACAACGTGCACGCGGCCCGACAAGCCGTGACACATCTGATCAATCTCGGCAGAACGCGGATCGCCGCGATCGGAACCCAGCCCCTTGAGCAGTACAGCACACCTCTGCAACGTGCCTCCGGGTACCACGAGGCGCTCCGAAGCGCCGGCTTCGATCGGCACCCCGCGTACCAGATCTCTTCGACAAGCTACAGCCGCGCCGACGGCTACGCAGCGGCCGCGCAACTGCTGGCCGTCACGCCACAACCAGACGCGATCTTCTGCTTCTCCGATCTTCTCGCGATTGGTGCGATGGCCGCAATCCACGATGCCGGACTCCGGATCCCCACGGACATCGCCGTGATCGGCATTGACGACATCGAGGAGGGCCAATACGCGCGTCCATCTCTGAGCTCGGTGTCAATCGACACCCCTTTCATAGCTAGCGAAGCAGTTCGACTCTTAGCAGCCCGAATCGACGATCCCGAGAGCCCGACGAGCCAGATCCTCGCGCCACATCGCGTCATTCCCCGGCAGAGCACGGCGGTCGACACCGAGCCGACCGGGAACAACTGAACTCCCTCAAAGAACCGACCACGTCGCACGATGTGCTGTTAGCGCCCAACTGCGACTTGGCCGTGCTGATGTGGGCGGTGGCATTGTCCCAATTGTCGTGCCTGTCGCCGCGTTCGACGTCCCACACGCATACGCTGCTTACTGGTCGTTGCGTCGTGGTCATTACTACCTGCCAACCCACCGACCACGTGCCCATGGCACTGCGGTCTCGGCGACCAAGGCCCGTACCGCGTCGAACATCAGATCCGGACGGTCGGCTTGTCGGACCCACAGGCGCGGTGCTCCGACGTCGGCCCAGATCCCGCACCACCGGACGGAGGTACGCGGCGGCGTGACCCCAAAGAGGTCAATCCCGACTTCCGGACCATTAGAGGGATCGGGCCACAACGAGTCGACCGGCTTGAACATGGCTTAGGACGGATCGCGTCAAGGTGGTACTCGTTGACGACTCAGGAACCCCGGGCCGCTCGTGAGGCGGAACGATAAGGGAACTCCCCTAGGCTCAGATTCGTGCAGCGGTCGGCTGCCAGAGCGGGAACGGCGCAGGACTCGCCGACGCAACCTGAAGCGTGCCCTTAAGAACTCAACTCGCCGATGGATCTCGTCCTGATCCCCTCCGGGCTCAGCCTGACACCGAGGTTGGCCCCATGCTTCAATCGAGCCTGACCAGCTCTATCCACCGCCCGGCATGATCCCCTCGATCCGCAGTGCTCAGCAATCCTGCCACCCCTCAACAGCTTTGCCCGCGGACGCCACGGGGGCCGAGGCCATACAGCGCCGGCCCCCGTGGATTAGGGCTACCCGGCGGCGGAGCTCACCGCTATGTCGCGCCAGCTTGCGGTCGTGTAGTGCGAACGTAGGCCTGGCGCGCCTGCAGTCTCGCAACTCGAGACGGTCTGAGAAATCGTCGTCGCGGCCGAGGACAGGTCCGCAGGCTGAGAGGAGATCTCGAAATCGCAGCCGTCGACGGCGACAGACACGTGATACCAGACGTCCGTCGACACATTTCCCGTTACCGATGAACTGGCGATCGAGGTCCAGCTGTTGTCCTGGAACCCGAATACCAGGTTGTTCGAGGATGATTCGATTCCGACGTAGTAGCCAGTGTGGGCATCGCCGCCGGTCGACGGGTCCGTGACGCGGATTAGCAGGCCCGCCTGGCCAGAAGCATCGAGCTTCACATCGGCTTCAACGCGGTAGTCTTCCCAGGATTCGGCACCCCAGAGGGCCTTGGAGCCTGCAACGCTGGTGGTGACGCTCACGACACCCTCGGAAGCCTCCCAGGCGCCGCCGTATTCAGCGAAACCGTTGGGCGTAAGGTCGACGTTGCGCCAACTCGCGCTCGTGTAGTGGGCGCGGAAGCCGAACATACCGACCCCCGCACACGACGAGACCGTCTCGCTGATCGTCGTGGCCGCCGAGGACTCGTCGACCGGCTGAACGCTGATCTCGAAGTCGCAACCTTCGACAGCGACCCGCATCCGGTACCACACGCCGGTAGACACATCACCGGTGACGGAAGGCGTCGAGATTCCGGTCCAGTTGTTGTCCTGTCGACCGAACAGCAACTCGTCGTTCACTGAATCGATGCCGATGTAGTAGCCGGAGTGTGCGTCGGCTCCAATGTCGGGCTCCGTGACTCGAACGACCAGACCTGCCTGGCCCGCCGAGTCCAGTTTCACGTCAGCTTCGAATACACCGTCGGCCCAGCCCGTCGAACCGAATAGTGCCTTGGCGCCAGGGGCGCTCGTCGACGTCTGCGAAAGCACGCCCGATGAGAGGGACCAGGTTCCGCCGTACTCAGCGAAGCCCTGCTTGGTGCTGGACGAGAAATCCGGCATGGCTTCCACCTGCCCGAGGCTCGAAGAGCCAAACCGGATTTCGCACTGGTTGTCGGCCTCGTCGATCCATGTACCTGCGATGTACAATAGGGTCTCACCGTCCTCACTCGGCAAGATCGGTGAACTGTAGCCCGGACACGACGGCTCGCCGGTGTCGTATCCACCGGTCGGATCCACAGTGATCGGAGCTGTTAATTCTTGCCAGTCCCCTACACCGAGCTGGTTGTTGGCGAAAATGGCCTTGCCCGACTCCGGTTCGACGTCGTAGCTACCGGTGCTACCCGTCACCACGCGCTGACCCGACAACAACAACGTGCCATTCGGACCTCCCGCGGGGCTCCACGCTAGATAGGGCGTGTGCAACAACTGTCGATCATCCGAGGTCTCGACGAGGGTTCCCGGGTCGCTTACGGTTCCCCAGTCAAGACCATCTTCACTCGTCTTGATGTAGACCTGACAAGCATGATCCGGGTCCGTTGCATCGCGGCACATCTCGTAGCTCATCATGTAGCCGCCATCCGGCAACTGGATTATCGTCTGCATCCCAGGACGGGCAAGATTGTCCGACGGGAACGCAACGTCCTGTGTAATGGTGCCCGTCCACGTAGAGCCACCATTTGACGACTCGTAGTGGCCAATGATTTGATTGTTCGTGGAACCACCGGAGGGACGCTCGTCACTGATGAAGCAAGCGAGCGTACCATCCGACGTCTGAACGAACCAAGGCTCCCAGATTCCGTGACCCCACGTATCGGGTTCACTAGATGTCGAAGTGCACGTTGACAGATACGACCAGCTCGAACCCTGGTTCGTGCTCAGGAACACCTCGATCTTCTGCGCCGTGTAGTCACCCCACTCCCAAGCAGTGCCCGCGGCGAGAATGTCGCCAGCGTCCAGGCCATTGGCGGTATACGGCACTTCGTAGAGCACCGGCGCCTCAAGGTCCCAGCCCGAGGTGTTCGACGTGATTGTGGACACCAGACTCCACGAGTCACCACCGTTTGTACTTCGATACACAGGCAGGTTCGTCGGCGCGCCCTGAAAGCGCTTCGCAAAAGTCGCCAGGAGAGTGTCGTTCGCACTGCCGTCGTTGACGATCCGGATGAGGCGCGGATAGCTGGCGTCGCCGTCTTCGTAGGTGTCCAAGTCCGGGCTAAAGAGGACGTCGCCATCGACGACTGCAGAAGACGTGGTTGCTGGGACAACCAGCAGCAGCACCGCCAACAGTCCCGTCCCCAGCGCCGCCCAACCCTTCTTACGGTACATGCTCATGACTCCCACTTCCGTTGTGTGCAGCCGGGCACGTTGGGGGGAGGGTCGTGCGCCGTTGCACAGGTCTTTGCACTCGTATGCAAACTACACGGATTTGCTATCGTGTGCAAGACCTTTCCTACGTATGCAAGACGAGCATCGTCGTCAGGCACGCGCTCGCCTGAGCGACCGACAATGTACTAGGTCCATGGCCGCGGAACACCACGCGAAGTCGCTGAGCTACTCGCGAATCTCGTCAGCTCTTTATCGATGCGGGCGTGAGCTACGACAACTTCACTGCTTCCTCTCTCGAGGCGCTCCCGGCCGCAGACATCGCGTTGAAGCTGCACCTTGGCTTCGATTCTGAGGACGAGCGAACAATGCGCCGGCTCGTCCACTACGAGGCGAGTCATCCTGATTGGACCTCGAGAGAAGGGAGTGGTGTTCAGAGCTCACGCTCCACATCCGAAGCGAGTGCTCACTCCCCAAGGATTCCGTAGCGCCGGACCCGAGGGTATAGCCTCGCAAGCAGGTCCACCGCACAGATCACCCACGACCGCGCACGTTATCGAGCGCCCGCCAGCGTCCGGGAACCGGCAATCGGCGCTAGCGCTACCGTTATCTCGAAAGCCGGGAAGGGCTGGTCAGCGACCGATCGTGAGCTGGTCGCGGCCGGTGGTGCGTCGACGCTGCTGGATAGCCACGAGGCGTTCGTCGATGAGCCGCCGGATGCGCCTCTCCTCAGCTTTGCGCTCATCGTCCCCCGCGCTGTCGCCGTGGGTGGATTTCTGATCAGGTTCGGCGCCCCATCCCGGTCCGGCCAAGGTGTGGCGGTTCGCCTGTAGTGACGGCCATCGTGGCGGAGCGGGTTGTCCGATCTCGAGCTGCGTCCGCCGAGTGATGGCGGGCTGGTCGATCCAGTCCCGCCTGATGGCTTGGGTAAGTACGTCGATGCCGGTGCGATTGTCGTCGACGACGACGTAGGCGTGGTTGGCGTTGCGTCCTCGGGTCATCGGGGTGTAGACACCCCGGCTGTCGGTGGGTGTGTCAAGGAGGAGGAGGGAAGTGTCGACGGTGCGGCCTTGGGTGGCGTGGCTGGTCTGGGCGTAGCCGGGCTGGAGGTTCTCGGCGACGTACTCAGAAGGGAGCCGCACTGTGCCGGTGCGGCCGGTGAGGGTGGCGCTGTGATCGGGGTGGATCGTTTCGATGGTCCAGTGGTCGCGGTTCTTGACCATCAGTCCGCGGTCGGTGCGGAGGCTTCGTTCGTTGTGGCGGGTGACCACCTCGTCGTCCAGCAGTATCGACTCGTCGCCGACTTGGAGGGAAGGTCCGTCTGGGTCGAGATCGCCTGCCTCGATGCGGGCGTGTTGGGCGAGTCGGTTGAGCCTGGCGACGGTATCGGTGCTGTTGGCCATGAGCGCCACCGTCTGGCCGTGTCGTCGGGCTTGATGCCAGGTGGTGATGACCTCCTCTTCCATCTGGCTGAGTGTGCCGTCATGGAGTCTGCCTTGCCGGTCGTATTCGGTGAGCACGGCCGGGTCGCCGTCGCGGAGTCTGAGACTCGCTTGACGTTCCCAGTCGTGGCGGAATCGATGAACCTGGTCGAGCTCGACACACCCGTGGATGTCGACAAGGTGGGCGAACATACCGCCGCGGCCGACAGCGGAGAACTGGCGGGGGTCACCCACGAGCACGACACGCCACCGGTTCCGATCGGCGAGGCGGGCAAGGTCCGCCAGCTTGGGGGTGGCAGCCGTGCCGGCTTCGTCGACGATCACTGTCGCCCTTGCCGGTAGGTCGTAGGCGGCGTCGGGTGGCCGGGCCGGATGGCGGTGTTCGGTGAGGAGCTTGTCCAAGGTGTCGGATGCCATTCCGGTCTCGACGGCAAGCACGTCGGCTGCAGCCGCGGAGGGCGCCACTCCGAACACCGGGCGTTCCTGGGCTCGAAGCTCGGCGACGGCCGAGGCCAGCATGGTGGTCTTCCCCGAACCGGCGGGACCGACAATCAGCTCTAACCCTCCCTGTCCGGCAACGACCGCTGCCGCCTCCGCCTGTGCCGGGGTGAGCCGCTGCTCGTGATGTACAGGACGTGCTGGAGCATGGCCATCATGGCGTCGCTCAGCCCAGGCGATGAGCCGTTCCTCTTCATCGAGGATCCTTTCGGTGGTGAGGGCGCGGTCCATGGCGGATTCGCTGATAGGTCTGCCGTCACGGCGCAACGCGACACCTGCAGGGATCGGTCGGGATACGTCGACGCAGCGGGCGGTGGTGGCGTGGTCGGCGAGCCGCTGAATGAAGTCGGTCAGCTCTGCGGCGTCGGCGGTGGTCGTGGTGGGTGTGGCTGCGGCGAGTTCTCGGATCAGCTCGGCGGGTCGCCATGTCGACTGACGCTCAACGAGCGAATCGAGAGCCTGATCAACCAACCGGGCGGCGGTGGCGGCGTCGATCCCTCCGAGGCCACGCTGGCGGCCGATGACGGCTTCGACGATCCGTTGTGGGTCCCAACCCAATGCCCATACTCGGTCCTGCCACTCTTGGCGCAGCTCGGCAGCAGACGTTCCGTGGGGCTTTGCCGGTCGGCTGTCTATGGCCGCCTCCCGCTCCAACCTCCATCGCTCGCTG
>JAUXCV010000074.1 GCA_030618675.1 Acidimicrobiia bacterium
TGCATGGGGTCCGTCGTTCCGGTCGTTCGACGTGGGAGGCTTGCACTTCGTCATCGTCGACACCCAGGTGCTGAACTCGGGACTCGATCGTGAAACCCGACAGCGACGCTGGCTCGAAGCCGATCTCGCAGGAGCCTCCGGGCGACGCACCTTCCTGTTCACGCATTATCCGCCGTTCGTTCGTGACCGGCACGAGAACGAGCACTACGACAACATCGGCGAGCCGGCACGGTCGTGGCTGCTTGACCTGCTAGAACGGCATGAGATCGAAGCGGTCTTCTCCGGACACGTTCACACCTTTCTCTACAACAGGCACGAGGGGACCGACCTGTACGTCGCGCCGTCGACCGGCTTCGTGCGCCCCGACTACTCCGAAGTTGCCGCTGTGACACCGCCGGCAGAGAACGGGCGGGACGATCCCCCGAAGTTGGGCATCTTCATCGTTGACGTCACCGCCGACGGTCACGCCGTGAGGCCCGTCCGATCGTGCGGGTTGGTTCGGTTCGATCAGCCGCTGCCGGTGCCGGTCGAGACGGCACTCGACGCGGAGTGGGAGAGTCCGATCGGTGTGACCCTGCGCCACGGCTGGATGAGCGTCGCGGACTTCCCGACCGCCGGTCTCGACGAGTTCAGACGGAAACGGATCCGCAACGACGCTGCGATCCTGGCGCTCTGGGAGGCAAGGATCCGCGACCTGCGCGTCCCCCTCGAAGACCTATCGACCTCCGACGGCGCCAGGAGGATGAGAGATCTGGCGGCCCGGGGCGAGCGGTTCAGCGTCTTCTCTGCGGGTGTCCCGGATCGTCGGACTATCGACACGGTGCGGTCGCTCGCTCCCGACCTCCGGCGGTGGGAGATCATCACTTCACCCGATCGATTCGACGATGTGCTCGCTTGGGTCGAGGGCGTGGAACTCGACGGGACGGTTCTCGCGATCGCTCCGATCATGCCCGTCGGCCCGGCCGATGCCGTTGTTCATCACTTCGTGGCTGCGGGGTTCAGCGTTCGTGACGATCAAGTCCTCGACCGATACCGCCGTACCGACGGTGACGGCAGATTCGATGAACTGGTGTTCCGTATCCCGTGGACGGATCCGATCGGAGACGGACCGACGCGGGCGCGAGAAATCGCCGAGGCATCCGGGAGGCAGGCCGTCGTGATCGTCGAACTCCTGCGACAGAGCGAGAGCGCGACGTTCGACGAGGATGAGGCGATCGCCGACCGGGTCGCCGAGGCCGCACGCGCGGCGTCATCGGAACCCGACGTCGCCGTGTTCCTCGACGGCTTCATGGACCACGACCGCGGCTACTACCCACGGCATGGACTCATCGACCGATCTTTCAATCCACGACCCGCGTTGTACCGCCTGATCGAGATCTCGTCAGCGTGAGGATGAGGCACTCGGGGCCGGATCGGACCTGCGGGCGAACGGTATGAGCGCCGGCACTGCTTCTCGATAGGAGTCATAGCCCGGATACGCCTCGACGAGCCTGCGCTCCTCCCATCGCATCTTGACCAGGAGGAACACCACGAGCATGACCCACATCGCTGCGGCGATCCAACTGCGACGTCCCAGCGCGGAGCCCGCCATCAGCAGGATCACGCCGGTGTACATCGGATGCCGGATCCAGCGGTACGGCCCCCTCGTCCTCAGTTGCGCCTTGTCCGAGGGCATCGGAGACGGTGTCACGCCCCTGCCGAAGACCAGAACAGCCCATACGACGAGAGCGATACCGATCCACGTCAGTGCGGTGGCAGCGATCACGCCGGCCGTCGGGAGCGGCCAGTCGTTCCCGACCGGTGTCAAGAGGATCCCGATGATCAGCACGGCCTGCACAGCGACGAGGCCCCACGCGATCGCGTGGTAGCGGAGGCTCCGGACCCTCGGTTCACTTTCTGTCACTGCTGTTGCCTCGCTGATGGGGTTTTCGATCCGCCGAGCGTAGGCACCGACCGGGATCCGCTCCTGCGTAGCTATCGGAAGAACCCGCCCTCCCTATCTACGCAGGAACGGTTTTCGTGGTGGATCGATTCCCGTCACGGCGGGGAAGGGCGTCGCCACCGGTCCGGGACCGCTCATCTGGAGAGGCACGGTCCGAGCGTCGTGGTGACGAGGCGGGCGACGTAGTCGTTCGTGATCTCAGCGTGATGGAGGAGTCGTCGCAGGAAGAGCGGGCCGATCAGGACATCCATGAGCACGTCGATGTCTGTGTCGGCGGCGAGTGAGGCGTCGTCGATCCCGGCTGCGAGGATGTCCCGGAGCAACCTCGGTCCGAACGCTCTCATCCGTTCGAGAGCGGCGAACACGTCTTCGTCCCATTCGGCAAGGCCGATCATTGCCGTCAGTATCTGCCCGCTGTCTCCGTTGAGAGCCGACGCGAGATTCTGGAGGAGTCCGGTTACCCGTTCAGCGAGGGACAGGCCCTCCGGAGGAGGGACAAGGTGGAGGTCGGCGCCACCGCGTAGGAGATCGAGGAGGATGTCGACCCGGTCGGGCCAATGCCGATAGACCGTGGCCCTCGCGACGCCTGATGCCTCGGCGACCCGGAGATGCGTGACCGCGCCGGGGCCGTTCTCGCTGAGCAGCTCTCGGGCCGCATCGAGCATCACGCGGTGCGTGCGCTGAACCTGTGGATTCGTGCCGGCTTCAGGATCGATCATGCGGTACCTCCACGCACATGATACAGTATGTCTCATCTAAGTCAGATTGTCTCATTCTGGAGAACTCGTCATGCTCAAACGACTCGGTCGATTCGCTGCTTCCCATCCGTGGCGGTTCATCGCTGCCTGGCTCCTGACGGTAGCCGTGCTCGTGGGTGCGGTCGTCACCATCGGCCCCGCGTTCACCGACAACATCACGGCCCCCGCCTCGGAGAGCAGCGAAGGACTGGAGATCCTCACCACGCAGTTCCCCAGCGCAGGCGGCGACCAGGGGACCATCGTCTTCCGGGCCGAGCAGGGAGTCGCCGATCCTGAAGTGCAGGCGTCGATGTCCGAACTGTTCGAGGCGACAAAGCAGATCGACGGTGTCGTCAACGTCATCAGTCCGTACTCACCGATGGGAGGCACCCAGATCGCTTCCGACGGGGAGAGTGCCGGGAAGATCGCATACGCTCAACTCATTCTGGAGGCCGGCACGACGACGGGTGAAGGCGCCGAGATCGGTGAAGAGATCGCTTCGCTCGCACCGGAGATCGACGGCCTCGAGACGGCGCTCGGCGGCGACATGTTCCGCGAGCGCGAACCCCCGAACTCCGAGATGCTGGGCCTGGCGTTCGCGATCTTCGTTCTCATCGCGGCGTTCGGTTCCGTGGTCGCTATGGGTGTGCCTATCGCAACGGCTCTCGCAGGGGTCGGTGTCGGAGTGCTCCTCACGACGCTGCTCAGCAACTTGATCGAGATGCCGGACTTCGCAGCGACGATCGGCATCATGATCGGACTCGGTGTCGGCATCGACTACGCCCTGTTCATCGTCACCCGCTACAAGGAGTACCTCGATCGGGGAGACTCGATCGTCGACGCAACCGGAGCCGCACTCAACACGGCCGGACGGGCGGTCCTGTTCGCCGGAGTCACCGTCGTCGTCTCGCTCCTCGGCATGCTTCTCATGGGCATCACGTTCGTCACGGGTCTCGCCATCGCGGCGTCGACGACGGTCCTGGTCACGATGATCGCATCCGTCACGCTCGTCCCGGCTCTTCTCGGGCTTGCCGGACACCGCATCCAGGTGGCCCGCCGAAGCGGGCTGCTCGCCTCCGCACTCGTGGCGCTTGCCATGATCGGTGTGGCGCTCGACATCCCGGTCCTGAGCGTGGCGATCGTTCTCGCGATCGTTGTGGTCATCGCCGGGCGGTTCTGGGGTCCGCTCAAGAAAGAAGTCACGATCTCGTCCGACAAGCCATTGGAAGAGACGTTCTTCTATCGGTGGAGCCGATACGTTCAGCGGAAAGCGTGGATCATCGTTGTGGTGTCCACCGTCTTCCTGGTGGTCCTCGCCATCCCGGTTCTCTCCATCCAGCTCGGCTTCGCCGATGCCAGCAACGACCCCGAAGGGACGACGACGAAGGAGGCGTCCGATCTCCTCACCGAGGGCTTCGGACCGGGAGCGAACGGACCTCTCATCGTCATCACCGAACTCCCTGAGGGAGCGAACGTTCAGGCTCTTCAGTCCGTGGGCAACCCGTTCGAAGGGATCGACGGTATCGCTCGAGTGAACGGTCCAATGCCGAACGACCCTCAGCAACCGACCGCTGTTCTCTGGCAGGTCGTCCCCGAGACCTCACCCCAGGATGAGGCGACGAGCGATCTCGTTCATCATCTCCGTGACGACGTCATCCCTCAGATCGACGAGAAACTAGGGACCGAAATGAAGGTCACCGGTCCGGTCGCAGCGAACATCGACTTCTCGGACTACCTGGCTCAGCGGATCTGGTACTTCTACGGAGCCGTGCTGCTCCTCTCGTTCCTGTTCCTGATGGTCGTGTTCCGTTCGGTGCTCGTTCCTGCGACCGCTGTTGTGATGAACCTGCTTGCCATCAGCGCCGCGTACGGCATCGTCGTTGCGGTCTTCCAGTGGGGATGGGGTGGTGACCTGCTCGGCATCCAGCCTGGGCCGATCGAGCCGTTCATCCCGATGATGCTGTTCGCCATCGTCTTCGGGCTCTCGATGGACTACGGGGTGTTCCTCTTGACGCGGGTTCGGGAGGAGTACGACAGGACCGGCGACAACAGCGAAGCCGTAGCCGATGGTCTGGCCGTGACCGCCCGGGTCATCTCCGCTGCCGCCCTCATCATGGTCTTCGTCTTCGGCAGCTTCATGCTCGAGGACTTGAGGACGATCAAGATCCTCGGTCTGGGACTCGCCGTGGCAGTCGCCATCGACGCCACCGTCGTGCGGATGCTCCTCGTACCCGCCACGATGAAGCTGCTCGGCGACAAGAACTGGTGGATTCCGAACTGGCTGGATCGGATCCTTCCGAACCTGGTCGTCGAACCCGAGGACACGAAGGCGTCGGGAGACGATCCGGAACTCGCCGGATCGACCGTCTGACGCGATCGTTCATCGAATCAACGGGTGTCGCCCCCTCCCCAGGGCGGCACCCGTGCCGCGCCCGTCTCGCGATCACGGATGTGCGAGTAGGGAAAAGGGTCGGTCCGGTCATCATCCGGGCCGGGACAGAGTGGCGCAATCACCCCAGCGGTCGTTAGTGTTGCGCCGCTTCCAGGCCTCTGAGATCGGCGGGTGCGATGAGCATGCAATCGGTGAGCGAACGCGGTGTCGTCGCGTCGGTGCTGCCACTGTTCATCGGCCTGGCCCTGCTGATGCTTGGCAACGGTCTGCTCGGGTCGCTTCTCGGTGTTCGAGCCGACATCGAAGGCTTCCCGACCGTCGTGATCGGCGTCGTGATGTCCATGTACTACGTCGGCTTCCTCGTCGGGTCGCTGACGATCCCTCGTCGGTTGGTGACGGTCGGGCACATCAGGGTGTTCGCCGGTCTCGCGGCGCTCGCAGCCGCCACGGCGCTGTCCTACTCGCTCCTGGCTGCTCCGCTGGTCTGGGGCGTACTGCG
Organism: Acidimicrobiia bacterium; assembly: GCA_030618675.1. Taxonomy (GTDB): domain Bacteria; phylum Actinomycetota; class Acidimicrobiia; order Spongiisociales; family UBA5794; genus JAHEEL01. Next base: position 5,571 of record JAUXCV010000074.1, read on the forward strand.
ATTCGTATTCGGACTGAGCATGTCCGGTCTGTACGTCACGGTGGAGAGTTGGTTGAACGATCGGGCATCCAACGAAACGCGAGGGCGGTTGCTCTCCGTCTACATGCTGGTCGTTACGTTCGGGCTGGGGTTCGGACAACTGTTGCTGGTTATCGACGATCCTCTGAACGCCACGTTGTTCATCGTCGTCGGGATCCTGGTCTCGCTCGCCGTGGTCCCGGTGGCGTTGATACGCCTCCCGGTGCCGAGCGAGACGATCCCCGTCAAGTTCTCGGTGGCGGCGCTTCTGCGCGCAGCACCGCTGGGCGTTCTGGCCGTAGCGATCTCCGGGGCTGCTGGCGGTGCGATCATCGCTCTCGGCGCGGTCTACGCCACGAAGACCGGAATGGAGCCGGGTCTCGTCGGTGTGTTCATGGCTGCCTCGCTCGTCGGCGCGGCCGCAACGCAGTACCCGCTCGGGTATCTCTCTGATCGCTTCCCACGAAGGCGGGTCATCCTGGCCGCGGCCACAGCAGCGGTCGTGTTCGCCACCATTGCAGCCGTCGTCGACCCGACCGGTCCGTGGCTCTTCGTGCTGATCGCCGCATACGGAAGCCTCGCGTTTCCCATGTACTCGCTGGCGGTGTCGATGATCAACGACGTGATGCCGGCACATCAGCTCGTTGCTGCCGCGGCCGGGATCGTGTTCGTCTACGGAGTCGGTTCCGTGGTGGGCCCCATCGCGGTCTCTGTTCTGATGGAGGCAATCGGTCCCGTCGGGTACTTCTGGGGCCTCGCCGCTTTCTTCCTGCCACTCGTCGTGTACGCGCTCGCCAGGATCATCTTCACCGCGCGACCGAAGCAGCGGCGCTTCATCAGCCTGCCGTACCGTTCGTCGACTGCCGCTGCGCTACTCGCCGAACCGTCTGAAGGGGAATCATGAGCGGCGATCATTCACATGCCGGATCTGTCCGTGCCGGTTCGCGGTACCGGAGCCGGCTCACGATCGTTTTCGGCTTGGTCCTCGGTTTCATGGTTGTCGAAGCCGTCGCCGCCTTCATCTCCGGTTCGCTCGCGCTGCTGTCGGACGCCGGCCACATGGCGACCGACGCGATCGGCATCGGGATGGCGCTCGCCGCCATCATCGCTGCGGACAAGGTGCGGGAGCGCCCCCAGCGCACGTACGGCGTCTATCGTCTCGAGGTGCTGGCGGCGCTCGCCAATGCCGTGCTGCTCTTCGCTGTCGCGGGGTACGTCATCTTCGAGGCGATTCGGCGGCTGACGGGCGAGACACCCGAGGTGCTCAGCGGACCGATGTTCTTCGTTGCGGTGGCCGGACTCGCCGTAAATGTGGTCTGCTGGTGGCTCCTGAGGGAAGGAGCCGAAGAGAGTCTCAACGTCGAAGGAGCCTTCGTCGAGGTGCTTGCCGACATGATCGGGTCCGTCGCCGTCATCGTGGCTGCGGTCATCATCTGGTTCACCGGCTGGGCCTACGTTGATGCGATCTTCGGAATCGGAATCGGCCTGTTCATCCTCCCGCGAGCATGGAGGCTCGGTGGCAAGGCTCTGCGGATCCTCATCGAGGTCGCACCGCCGTCGGTCGACGTGGGCGAACTCGCCGATCGCTTGAGGACGATTCCTGGAGTCGTCGACGTGCACGATCTGCACGTGTGGACGCTCACCTCGGACATGGACGTCGCCTCTGTTCACCTCATGACGCTTGAAGACGCCGATCCGCACCCCGTGCTGGACGCAGCTCGGACGATCCTCCGAGACGAGTTCGGGATCGGCCATGCCACGCTCCAGGTCGAACCCGAATCTCATGGCGGTTGTGCGGAGGTCGCCTGGTAGGCGTCATCACGTCGAATCGTTC
>JAUXCV010000421.1 GCA_030618675.1 Acidimicrobiia bacterium
GATGCGAAATCGGTCGGGAATCCGTTGATCGCGACAACGGGCGTGACGCCGTGGCGACGCACGATCCGAATGTGTTGACGGAGGTTGGCCGTCCCTTCGAGCACATCACCGGGATTCTCCTCGAGCAGCACCGCCGGTAGGGACCGACCGGCCTTGATGGTGTACTGCCCGGAGTGGAACTTCATCGACCGAACCGTCGTCACGATGATTGCAGCATCGGGGGCAAGCCCCGAGGCTCTGTTCTTGATGTTGAAGAACTTCTCCGCTCCAATATCGGAACCGAAGCCCGCCTCGGTGATCAAGTAGTCGCCACCCCGAATGCCGATATAGTCGCCGACGATCGAGGAGTTGCCGTGCGCGATGTTGGCAAAGGGCCCGGTGTGCACGATGGCCGGCGTGCCTTCGAGCGTCTGCATCAGGTTGGGAGACAGCGCGTCCTTGAGCAGCACGGCCGCCGGCCCGGCTGCCCGAACGTCGTCGGCAGCGACCGCCCTGCCGTGGCGGTCGAACCCGATGACGGCGCGTCCGAGCATCTCGCGAAGACCCTTGAGGCTCGTTGCCAGGCCGAGCATGGCCATGATCTCCGAAGCTGCCGTGATGTCGAATCCGGTCTCTCTCGGCACACCGTTGATCTTGCCGCCGAGGCCGGTGACCACATTGCGGAGCGTGCGGTCGTTCACGTCGAGGACACGGCGCCACGTGACGTCGTCCGTCCCGATCGACAGTTGATTGCCGTGGTAGATCTGGTTGTCGATGAGCGCCGAGATGAGGTTGTTCGCTGCAGTAACGGCGTGGAAATCGCCGGTGAGGTGGAGGTTCATCTCCTCCATCGGAACGACCTGCGAATAGCCGCCACCGGCTGCTCCACCTTTGATCCCGAACGTCGGTCCGAGCGACGGTTGTCTCAGCGTGACAACCGCTTGCCGATCGATGTGCTTGAAGCCCTGCGCAAGCCCGACCGCGATCGTCGTCTTGCCCTCTCCGAGCGGCGTCGGGTTCGTGGCGGTGACGAGCACGTACTTCGCACGGGGCGGACCCATCTGGTCGATCGCTGCAAGCGAGATCTTCGCCATCTCGCGGCCGTGGTGTTCGACGTGGCCGGACGGGATACCCATCTCGTCGGCCACGTCTTCGATCCGCCGGAGATTCGCTCTGCGGGCGATCTCGAGGTCGGTTGGCATGGTCATCAGATCGCGCTCCTCGGGGCGCGTGGCAGTGACACGAACGCGCTGTCGTCTACGCCTCGAGTCCGGTTGCCTCGCCGCTATCGGCCTGCGTTGCCTCCCCGCCGGTCGTAAGGCCCAGTTCCGCCTTCAGTTCTTCGAGCTTGGCGTCTGCCTGTGCCTCGTTCATCGCCTGGCGCAACTCGGCTTCGCCGCCCTCGGGAGTCGCTTCAAAGACCTCGGCCTTTGCCATCGCCTGCGCCTTGCGCTTCTCGATCTTGTTCTCGACGGACTCGAGAGTCGGCAATCCATCGTCGAGCGTCGTCGACATCGACTCGACGGCCGCGTTGACCGTCTCCTGCATCTTCGCCTGCTCGAGTGCACCGAGCAGTTCCATCTGCTTGGACGAGAGTTCCTGCAGTTTCACAGCGTTGGCCTGCACGGCGCGCTTGGCCTCGTCGGCCTGGGTGATCGCCGTTCCGTACTGACCCTTCAGGGACGTCAGATTGTTCTCGGCGGCCTGCAGTTTCGTGGCCTGTGCCTGGGCGATGTTGGTCCACTTGGCGACCCCGGCCGCATCCCCGGCGGCTTTGGCCTCCTCGGCCTTGAGGATCGCCTGTTTGGCCATCTCGCGAGTCTCTCCGACCTCATCCGCGGATTTCTCGATCTTGCTCTCGAGTTGGGTGCGGTGGGCCACGATGTTGGCGGCCTGGTTGCGAAGATCCTGGTTCTTCTTCTTCGCTTGATCGATCGCCATCTGGATCTCGATCTCGGGATCCATCAGGTCATCGGAGGTCGACTTGAACCATGACTGGAT
>JAUXCV010000246.1 GCA_030618675.1 Acidimicrobiia bacterium
GATCATGTCGGATCTCCTTCGTCAGAACCGCGCGCCGGCCGAGATGCCCCCGATCCTCGCAGCGGAGGAGGCCGCTCGGTTCGCCGATGTCGGCCGCAACGACCTGTGTCCGTGCAACAGCGGTCTCAAATACAAGCGGTGCCATGGAGCCCACGCCTCATGATCATCCCACAGCCAGAAAGGTGCCTTCCCCATGAGTGATGTGCTGACCGTGATCGTGAAGGTGTCGGCGATCGTGTTCGTGCTCTCGTCGATGCTGGCCATGGGCCTAAGCCTGACGATTCCCCAGATCGTCGCCCCATTGAAGAATCTCAGACTGGTGGTCCTGGCGCTTGCCGTCAACTTCGTCGCCGTGCCGCTGCTCGTGTGGGGGATCCAGGCGGTGATGGGTCTCGATCAGGACATCTACACCGGTCTGCTTCTCATGGCGACCGCCGCCGGAGCGCCATTCTTGCCAAAGCTCGCACAGGCCGCCAAAGGCGATATCGCGTTCTCGGTTGGGCTCATGGTGCTGCTGATGGTGGTAACGATCATCTACATGCCGATCGTCTTGCCCCTTTTTCTCAGCGGCGTTGAAATCAACCCGTGGGACATCGCCAAGTCGTTGATCATGGCGATGCTGCTGCCACTCGGGATCGGACTGTTCATGAGGGCGCGCTGGTCGGAGATCGCCGACGATCTCCAACCACACATGGCGAGCGCATCGTCGTACTCGATCCTGCTGATGCTCGTCGGAGCGATCGTCCTGGCATGGGACAACATCGTCTCGCTGTTCGGTACGGGGGCCATCATCGCCATCTTGGCCTTTCTGCTGGTCTCGCTTGCCATCGGGTACGTGGCCGGTGGATCGGATCCCGCCACCCGGTCGGTCATGGGCCTCGGGACCGCTCAGCGGAATCTCTCCGCTGCGCTCGTTGTCGGCGCGATGAACTTCTCCGACAGTCCCAATGTGCTCATCACAGTGATCGCAGCCGGGCTGATCGGTCTCGTCCTACTGCTGCCGATCGGTGCGGAACTGGGGAAGCGGTCATCGGCGGCCGGGGCTGCGCAGGCGGATGCGTAGGCCTATGTTGGAAACACGACAGTCATCTTTCCTCGGTAGCGACCTCACAAGGAGGGCACGATGAATCCATCACTCAATCGACAGCTGCACACGATGGTGGGTGGATCATGACCGCTCGCTCCACAGCAGCCGGTCTCGCTGTCCGCGCTGCGGATCGTCTGAATCCGATTACGAACAGTCCATCGGCACCGTTGAAGACGCGGGCGTTGTTCGCCTCGTTCGCTCCGTCGTTGATGCCGCGTGCGGCGATACATCAGGGGATGGCGGCGGGGGCGTCGGTGTTGGCTGCTGATCTTGTTGTGAGTGCCGTGGATGCCGGAGTGCGTCGGGTCATTCCGAACTCGGCGCCGTTCGGTTTGAGGATCGGGGCTCGGGCTGTCGTGACGGCCGCCGGTATGGCGGTGTCCAAGATCCCCGAGACCGATGATGAGTCGACGTTGAAGGCCTCGGTTCGCAGTCTCGGCCGTTTGGCTGCTGCGGGCGGCGTCGGCGGCATGATCTACGAGTCGAGCATCGCTGCTCGGGAGAGGTTCCCTGCGAAGTCACCGGTGCGTCCGATGATCGTGGGTCTCGCGGGATTCGCTGCGGCGATGGTGTACTCCAACGAACTGCTCACGGAGCGTCAGAGTGTGATCAAGCGTTGGACGAAGGATGACAAGCCGGCGACGCTGGCGGCGTCGATGGGTATCGGTCTTGGTGTGGCGACGGTGGGTCGTGGTATCGGGAGGGGGTTCCTGGCGTCGAGGCGGGGCATGGCGTCGTATATGGGTGATGACGTCACCCGGGCTCAGATCGGTAGGACGATCAACACGGTGGTGTGGGCTGCTGGGGGTATCAGCCTGTACTACGCCGGTGTGGCGTTGATCGCGTCGAAGAATGAGACGGTCGAGCCGGCGTATTCGGAGCCGCCGACGAGCGAGTTCGTGTCTGGTGGTCCGAACAGTATCTCGCCGTTCTTCGAGGTGGGGTTGCAGGGTCGCCGGTTCTTGACTGATGTGGTGACGCCGGAGTTGATCGAGTCGACGCTCGGTGAGGAGGCGGAGGCGCATCCGATCAGGGCGTTCGTGGGTGTGAACAGTGAGCCGTTGTATCCGTCGGGTCGTTCGGAGATGATGCTCGACGAGTTGGAGCGTCTCGGTGCGTTCGACCGGAAGTATCTGTTGTTGGTGTGCCCGACGGGGACGGGGTGGGTTGATCAGACGATGATCGAGTCGGCCGAGATCTTGACCCGTGGTGACATCGCGACGGCGTGTATCCAGTACGGGAGGGGTCCGTCGTTCCTCGAGGTCCAGAAGGTGCATCTTGGGCGGACGCAGTTCCGTGGTTTGTTGTGGGGTGTGAGGGAACGCCTGCGTGGCATCCCTGCGGAGAAGCGGCCGAAGGTGTTGGTGTTCGGTGAGAGTCTGGGTTCGTGGGCGTCTTCTGATGTGGTGATGCATCAGGGCATCTCTGGGTTCGATCATTACGGCATCGACCGGGCGTTGTGGTTCGGTTTGGTTGGTTTGGCGAAGTGGTCCAAGACCGGGATGCGTCAAGGTTCGAGTGCGCTAGTTCCTGCGGGGACGGTGGAGGCGTTCGACAACTTCGACGAGTACAAGAAGCTCTCTGACGGTGAGCGCAAGGGATTGCGGGCTGTGGTTGTGGATCATGACAACGATCCGATCGCGCAGATGTCGTTCCGGTGGGCGGTGAAGCGTCCGCCGTGGTTGGACGGCACGCAGCGGGGCAGGAACGTCCCTGAGGGGATGCAGTGGGTTCCGTTGATCACGTTCGTTCAGATCATGGTCGACGCGATGAACGCGATGCGGACCGTGCCGGGGGAGTTCAAGAGCTTCGGCCACGACTACCGGGGTGATACAGCGCATTTCGTCCACGCCGCGTATCACTTGGCGGATGTGACCGAGGATCAGATGGGCGCCGTTGTCGACACGTTGCGTCAGCTCGAGCTCGAACGTGGTGAGAGGATCAAGAGCGCCAAGACCGAAGCCACCGACGAAGGCGACGCGACGAAGAAGACGACACGCGTCAAACGCGGCGTCTGGCTACGGGACCGCACACCACTCGACGCCGACGAACCCGCCATCGAACTCACACCCGGCGAAGCACCCTCCGAGATGCAGTAGGACACCGGCCCGTGGGGCTTGTGTGAACAGAAAGGATTGGCAGTGATTCAGCAGATGGGACAGAGTGAAGGCAACGCTCTCGGCTACCGGGTGGTCGGCGATGTGACCAAGGACGACTACACGGAACTCGTGCCGGAGGTCAAGGCAGCGATTCAGAAGTA
>JAUXCV010000156.1 GCA_030618675.1 Acidimicrobiia bacterium
CGTCAGTGCATTCGGTCCGGGAACATCCCCCGGCGTTACGAGGCAGTGGGTCTTGCCGAGGGACACGACACCGCCTCCCGGCAGGCCCATGGCGGCAAGGAGGGCGGCGTCCGCCCTTGCGACGGGGTCGGTGCCGGCTCGGATGATGAAGCGCATGTGATGAAGGTAGCGTTGCACCATGAGCGAGACGCCAACCTTTGAAGACTTCGAGGCACTCGGTCTGCGCGCCGGAACGATCGTGCGGGCCGAGCCGAACGATGGCGCACGCGACCACGCCTACCGGTTGTGGATCGATCTCGGCGGTGAAGAACCGGTCCAGTCGTCGGTGAAGATCACCGATCGATACGCGACTGATTCACTCGTCGGCCGGCAGGTAGTCGTCGTCACCGGGCTCCCTCCGTTGAGGGTGGGAGGGTTCCGATCAGATGTGCTCGTTCTTGGGGCGCTCACCGACGACGGTGTGGTGCTGCTGAGGCCGGACGAACCCGTGCCGCCTGGGTCGGTTGTCGCGTAGGTAGCTTCGCTGCCGGTGCTGGGCACGGAGGGCCGAGCAGTTCGACGGGTCTCATTGTCGCGATACGGGCTCCCAAAGCCCCCCTGCGACGCTGGGGCGTCGCGTCCCCCCGGCAAGCCGGGGGGACAGATATGCGGTTCGCTTGTCTCAGGTTGGAGTTCGGGCGGTAGCGAAGAGAGAGGTGCCCTCCGTGTTCTTCGCAAGCTCCTCGCGTCCCCCCGGCAAGCCGGGGGGACGGGAGAAGGGTCAACCTCTACTTGAGGGTTGGGACTGGGTGGGTTGGGAGCGCTAGGAATCCGGTGTTCTGGATGATGTGGACTCCGCCGCGATTCAGCCAGCGCCAGATCAGATGTGCTTCTTCGGCGGTCGCCACCGATTCGGGAACCTGGGGGATGAACTCGACGGGATCGTCCATGGCGACGAGAGGGAGCGATGTCTTCGTGTTCCAGGATGCAACGAGGTGACCGTGTCGCACGACGATCCCATCGCCGTTGCGGTCTTCCGCCCAGAGGGTTCCAGCAGCCATCAGCGCCTGCCATGAGCGACGGTGCTCGATGGCCCGACCGAGTGACTGGTGTCGGTCTCGCGCCTGGGCAGCATCCTCGTAGCGCTTTGAGTCTGCGAGGCGTGCCATGCGGTCGCGTAAGGCATTGAGCAGGAGCGCCGGGGCTTCGGTCATGCCGGTGGCCACACGGTCGGTGACCTCGCGATACTCACCGTCGTCGAGAGAGCCATCACACGGGCAGAGTGCGGCGCCGAGTTGGGCGAACGAACACGCTGCCGTGCGTTTTGTCCCCGTCCCGTTGCAGCGCCTGATCGGGGCCGCATCCCAGATGGCGTGTACGACGGTTTCAGCGGCCTGCCGGGACCGGAAGGGGCCGAGATAGGGCGATCCATCGTCCCTCACCGTTCGGACCATCGACAGCCGCGGGTATCGCTCCTTGGTCAGCTTCACCCAGTGCTGACTTCTCGGCGGTCGCGACTTGCGGTTGTAGCGGGGACGGTGTTCACCGATGAGTCGCAGTTCGGTGACCTCGGCTTCAACCTCCGTCTCACAGACCCGATAGTCGACCCGCTCAAGGTCACGCAGCATCTGGGCAACTGACTTGCGGTCGTCGCCGTAGAAGTAGGAGCGGACCCGGGTTCGGAGGTTCTTCGCCTTGCCGACGTAGATCACCGTGTCGTGCTGGTCGACGAAGAAGTAGACGCCGGGCTTGCGGGGCAGGTTCTCGGTGAGAGCGATCTTGCCGTAGTGGGATGAACCTCGGGCCGTCGGAAGCATCAACAGATCGTCGAGGTGGGTAACCCCGAGCATCCCCGCTCGTTCGAGCAAAGACCAGAAGACGTGGGCCGTGGCTTTCGCATCGTCCAGTGCCCGGTGGGTGGGCGGCGACGGAGCCTGGAAGTGCGCTGCGAGGGACGAGAGCTTCAGATTTCGAACCTCCGACCGGACGAGACGCCGGCTCAGACCGAGCGTGTCGATGGTTCGGTTGGGGATCTTGCCATATCCGAGACGCGTCGCCGCCGCGTTGAGGAACGACATGTCGAACCGGACGTTGTGGCCGACGATGACGGCGTTGCCGATGAACTCGAGGAACGAGGGAAGTGCCTCGTCGATAGCCGGTGCCTCGATCACCATTGCCTGCGTGATCCCGGTGAGCACAGTGATGAACGGAGGGATCTCGGATCCAGGGTTGACGAGTGTCTGGAACGTGCCGATCGGTTCACCGCCGAGGAACTTGACCGCCCCGATCTCGGTGATCTCACAGTCGGCGGCGGTCGCGCCGGTCGTCTCTAGATCGAGCACACAGAACGGGACCTCATGGAGGGGCGCCCCCATGTCCTCGAATGTTCGTTGCCCGACGAGCATCGGCACCTCCAGTCGACGACGGTACATCGAACGAGTGTTCGATTCAAGTAGGGGCGACTTGCAGAACGGCGTCGGAGGCTTGAGACTCGCCACATGCGATTCGAAGGACGCGTCTACTACGACTTCTCGCCGCAGGTGTGGCGTTTCTACCGCTTCCTTGCCGCCGCCGGGAAGAAGGGCGCCGTCCTGCGACTCGACTGGCGATCGTTCCTCGCAGACGATGGCGACGTTCAGAGCGCGGCCGGGTTGGCTCTCGTCGAAGCGGTGCGGCGCGATAGTCCCGATCAGCACGGGGCTTTCCTCCAGGCGCTGCTCGCGTTGCGCCATCTCGAAGATGCAGATCTCACTGACCCGCGAACCGCAGCGGCAGCGGCCGAAGCCGCAGGTCTCACCGCTGCCATCGAACCGAACCCTGGCGCGGTCATGGCATCGACCGGGGAAGGTCGTTCGCTCGATGTCACCGGCACCCCGACGATCCACCGCCACGGGCCGATCCTCAGGGTCGACGTGAACCCGGCGGCCTACGAGGGGGACGTGCTCGAACGGCTGAGCCGCATCGACGCCGTGCTAGAAGACGACGGAATCTGGGTGCTAGAGAAGCCGGGCTGAGTAGCCCAGTAGATCAGTAGATCAGTAGAACAGGCATCCGTCGTTCCCCTCAATCTTCTCCTCCCCGCCGTCTTCTTCCTCCCCCTCAGGGGGAGGTGCCGCCCCCAGGGCGGCGGAGGGGGTCGAAGAGATCCAGCCAGCGAGAATCGAGTCACACTCATGTCCTCCCGGCCGGAGGCCGGGGGGACGCGAGGAGCGCCAGCGACGATGCAGACACCCCTTGTTCGTAATTGTCAAGCGGCGATGGTTTCGATGAGGGTTTGTCGGTGTGCCCAGGCGGTGTCTTCGTCGTAGTTGGCTCCGTGTTCGAGGCAGCCGTGGAGGATGCCGACGAGCCGGTTCGCGAGTGTCCGGAGTGCTTGGGCGTGGTGACTTCCTTTGGCTCGTTGTTCGTCGTAGTAGGCCCGGGCGCCCGGTGACGAGGTGAGCGATGTGAACGCCCACTGTGTCGTCGCGTTGTAGAGCCGGTCGTTGCGGATGTAGCGTGCCGTGACGGTCTTGGTGGTTCCTGACGCTCTGGTCAGCGGCGACGTTCCTGCGTAGTTTCTGCGAGACTTGGCGGTGGCATAGCGGTTCGGATCGTCTCCGAACTCGCCGAGTATCCGGGCGCCGAGCACATCTGCGAGTCCTGGCATTGACAGGTAGATGGTGGCGTCCGGGTGCGCGTGGAACGCTTCTGCGAGTTCCGTTTCCAACTCGGCGATCTGTGTGTCGATTTCTGCAATGACCGCCAGGATTGCTGTGGCGGCTGTCCCGAACCCGTCGGCGAGCTGACGGGATGGTTCGATATGCGGTGTGCGCAGCGCCGTCTGGATCTCGACGGTTCGCCGGTCCAGGTTCCGTTGCCGTCCGCCTTTCTTGAGCGCTGCACGGATCTGGGGTTTGGTGAGCCGGGCCCCCACGGTGGGGGTGGGTGCTGTGGTCAGTACAGCAATAGCGTCACGGTGTGCCAGATCCTTGAACGCTTCTAACGCTGCGGGGTAGTACTCGCGCAACGCTGATCGGAGCCGGTTCGTATGGCGGCGCTTCTCCTGCATCATCGTCTGATGGGTCCGAGCGACGACCTTGAGTCCTTCGACGTGTGGCGTGTCGCCGGCGACTTGACGGTGGAGGTGCCGGTCGGTGCGGACCAGATCCGCGAGCATCTTGGCGTCGGCCCGATCCGATTTCGCACCTGACAGGTGGTGCCGGTCTCGATACCTCGACGCGGCGAGCGGGTTGATCACGTAGACCTGATAGCCGGCTGCGACCAGGGCATGAACCCACAATCCCCGATCCGTCTCGATCCCGATAACCACCTCGGCGGGATCTGGTGCGAACTCGGTGACGAGCCGATAGAACTCGGAGACGCCCTCGATCCCTTCGGACAGGCGACGATACGCCAACCGGTCGCCGGCCTCGTCCATCACCCACACATCGTGATGGGCCTCAGCCCAGTCGTTGCCTACAAAGATCATCACTTCTTCCTCCTTCTCGCTACGACGACACTGCCTGTTGAGCCAGAGGGAACCCGACGGCGTCCTAATGGACCAGTGCTCGACGGCACGACACCCCAACAGTGCAACGGGCATTCCCTAACCAACCGGCCGGGGCACGATCTGCGGCCAGGGATCAACGTCCCCGGGGGGCCAAGTGCTCACCGGTCGGCGGCTCGAGGTCCAGCCTGCCACAACAGACCAGAACACCCCCCATTAGGGGGGCATTCTTCCGCAGGACAACGCCATCCAGCGGCCCCCTCTGCCCTGCCGGGCATCTCCCCCACCTCCTTCGTCGGCGAGGGAGAGTGTCAGAGAGCGCCGCTCGCACCTTCAC
>JAUXCV010000017.1 GCA_030618675.1 Acidimicrobiia bacterium
GGAACCGACGTGACGGTCGGTGACGTTGAAGGGTTGTTCTACGAGATCGAAGAAGAGTTCACAGACGAGCAGTTCGCCGGGTACTTGAACACGGTGATCCAGTGGACGGCGACCGAGCAACGAGCGGAGACCGATCTCGGCTTCGTCCCGTCCGAGGAGGAGATCGATGCCGAGGCCGACTCGATTCTGGTCGAATCCGGGTACACGGATGATCTTGAGATGTTCATGTCCGAGCAGAACGTCTCAGAGGAGGGGCTGGACCGATTCGCGACCCAATCCCTCATCGGGGATGCCGTTGCCGAGTCGCTGACCGCCTCGGGGGCGATGCCGACGATCGACGACGCTCAGCAGGAGATCGACGAGAACCCGTTGGAATCCACTCAGGTCTGCGCATCGCACATTCTCGTCGAGACTGAAGAGGAAGCCGCGGTCGTCACCGCTCGCCTCGATGACGGCGAAGAGTTCGCCGTGGTCGCAGCGGAAGTCTCGATCGACACGGGTAGCGGTCCGGCAGGCGGATCGCTCGGATGCGACACTCCGGCACGGTATGTTCCCGAATTCGCAGAGGCCACGATGACGGCGACCATCGGAGAGGTGACCGACCCGGTCGAGACCGAGTTCGGATTCCACCTCATCCTCGTTGAGGACCGGACCGTGGCCACAGCCGATCAGGTGTTGGCGATCATGGAACAAACCGCGGTCAGCGACTGGATGGTCGAAGCGGGCGCCCACGCCGATGTCACGGTCGAAGAGGAGTACGGCACCTGGCAGAGCGATCCTCCCCAGGTCATCCCGCCGGCAGTCTGACCTGAAGGCCTCCTATCCATCTGGTAGCGCGGGTGTAGGGAACGCTGTGGACGACACGTACACACGCGCGAAGATCTAAACGGGCTCTCTCACAGAACTACGTGGGAGGAACGCCGGGATCACGACCAGCGCCGTGAGGGCGCCCGTGATCATCGCAACCCACATGATCATCGAGATCTGTGGATGGATCTTCAGCGGTGACAACCACAACGCAGTGAATGCGACTGCGATACCGAGGGCGTTGGCGACGATCGGGCGGCCGGCCCGATCGATGGCACGCAGCACGTAGCCGTCTCCATCGGGTCGGGCGTAGTTGATCGCTGCGATGAAGTGGATCGCATAATCGATGCCGACTCCGACGACGATGCTCGACATCACAGCCGTGACGAGGTTCAGATTGATACCCGAAGCGGCGAGGAAGCCGAGCACGGCGGCGATCGTCAACGCGATCGGAACGAGAGACACCAGCGTTTCCCGGAGGTTTCGATACGACACGGCCAGCAGCGCTGCCACGAGGATGAAGGCGACGATGATCGACGTCATCTGTGCTCTCAGCACCAGACGCGAGATGTCGTCCCAGATGATCGGCATCCCGGTGAGGGTTCGGATCTCAGGCGCGGCTTCGGCGAACGCGACCCAACCTTCGAGATCGTCGGTGGTGAAGTCCGATGGGAACAGGATGAAGCGCAACCCGTCGGCGCTCACCATCTTCCCCAACGGCAGCGTCATGCCGCCCGATGCGAGTCGCTTCAACTCCTCCGGGCTGAGCGAGGCCGCGACATCGGCCACGGAGAACACGCGTCGAACTCCGGCGAGTTCCTCGAACTCTCTTGAGACACTCTCGATGCGAGCGATACCGTCGAGACCCTCCGACGGTTCGAGCACGAACTCTCCGGCGAGCGGCGTTGCGCCTCCGAAGACCTCTTCGGTCTTCTGGAATGCCTCGCGAACCGGATCGTTGTCCTTGAAGAAGAACAACTGATCGGAGTCCACATCGAGCTTGGGAATGAAGATCAGGGCGAACGCGATGATGCCGCCTGTAAGCACGATCGCCGGGATGCGCGAGCGGACAAGTGTCTTGAGTCCGGTCGTCACCCTCGGACCGAGGATCGCCCTGTGCGTCAGATCCCTGACGGCCAGGTGGCTCATCAGAGCGGGGAGGGAGAAGAACGAGATGAGTCCGGCGAACCCAATACCGATCGCAGCGAAGAGCCCTAACTGACGGATCGGTGAGACGTCCGTGACGAGCAGGGAGAGGAAACCGGCTGCGGTGCTGATGGTTGTGAGGATCATCGGTACTCCGACCTCGGAGAGGGCCGACTTCACTCGACCGACAGAGTCCGACTCGGACGCCGTCTCCTGGAAGTGCGTTACGAAGTGAAGTCCGTCGGCGGATCCCATGACGATCACGAAGATCGGGACGAGCAGCGTCACGATGTCGATCTCGAGACCGAGGCCGAAGATCAGGCCGAACGTCCACAGAGCACCGACGCCGGCCGGGAAGAGGGCCAGCGCGCTGAGTCGCAGGTCGCCGATCGTGAGGAAGAACATGCCGACCAGGAGAGCGATCTCGAGCGGCGGTATGACCAATAGGAACCACGACATGATGTCGAGCACACTCGCGAAGATGACCGGGTTGCCCGAGAGAGTGATCTCAATGCCGTCGGATGGTTCCAGATCCGCAAGCGTTCTCGCCAATGCCGTCGCATCATCTGCGGGGATAACGAGCATGAGCGTGTTCTGCCCGCTCTCGTCGAGGAGGAGGTCGGTGACAGGACTCTCGGCGAGGAGCACGGTGATCGTCTGATCCGGCGCCGTGGTGATGTCGGCTGCGGTGATCGGAGCACCGGTGATCGGGTGCTCGTCGGGAACGATCGTTGCCACGGTTGCGACCCCGTCGACGGCGAGGAGTTCGTCACGGAGATTCACCAGGGTGGCGAGTCCTTCCTTCGACCGGAACGTTTCGCCATCGGGGAGGGTGGCGATGACGTTGATGGGATCGGCTGTTTCGTACTTGTCCTGGAGTTCCAGCATCGCCACACCGCCCTCGGTTCCCTCAAGAGCGAACGAACTCACGTCGGCGTTGAAACTCATTCGGAACAGCATCGCTACAGAGAGGAGGCTGATCAGCGCTGTGAGCACCATGATTCTGCGACTGTGCGTGACGATGATTCGGGCGAGGCGGTCCACGCAATCATCCTAGAGACCGCGAAGCGACCTCGGCTCCTGATCTCTCGGGAGGCTCAGCCGTCTCGGCCGATACCGGCCCTGAACTCGGCGAAGATGTCCCGGCATTGCTTATCGGCTGCGATGAAGTCCGGGTCGGTCGGGTCGATCGGGGGTGCCTCGCCACGCATGATGGCGGTCATGTCGATCCGATCCGGTATCTCCTCGAATCCGTGCTCACGCATGCAGGCCGCATACTCGAGGAACGTGTCGTTGAACTCGGCGGTGTCGAAGTCGGGGAGTCCGAGCACGACACCCTCGAGAAGATCCAGGCACTCTTCGCCGGCTTCGAAGAGAGCGTCGCGGTCGATGTCCTCAGGATCGGCGAAGTCGAAGCGGGGATAGCCGTCGGTATCGACAATCGGGTCCGGGAAGTCCACACCCTGGTCGCGCATACAGCGACTGAAGTTCAGCAGCGACTGTTCGTCGTTAGCCGGCTCTGTGGTCTCGACGGCCGACGATCCCCCGGTAGTGGTGAGGGACGCCACGTCGTCGGCATCGCTCCCACCGCCGCAGGCAGCGGAGAGGAGGGCGATAGTCACGGCTGCGACGGCGAGACGATGCATGGGAGCGTTCTCCTGGTTGGTCATCATCAAGGTATCGCGATGTGCGGTTAGTCGTGCACCGAACAGTCGCAGCAAAGCCCCTGCCGGGCGCTTGGTTCCAGTCACCTCGATGGGTGCGGGTCTATGGACCCGATGTTGTGCGCCGCAGGGGCTTTGCTGTGTACGGGGGCATCGTCGCACCTGGATCCCCGCCTGTCTAGGGCCTTTCGTCTCACAGAAGACCGGCGATGCGATCGCTAGCCCTCGCTCTGGATGCTGCGGATCAGGTTGTCGACGGCCCGGTTGCCGACCGTTTCGCCGTACCGCCGGTCAAGGAGTTCACGCATGTGGTCGACGATCTCTTCTCGTTCCTCGTCCTCGGTCTTCGTCGAGGCTGTGAGCACCTCGGTTCCGTCGAGCCACGGCTTGGAGTCCGATGCCCACGGGATCAGGATCAACCAGGACCACACCGTGTTGCGGCCCGAGGCGGCGGTCTTGCGGACGACTCCAACGCATGAGTATGGGAGTGGTGTCCATCCCATGGTTCGGATGAGATCACGTCCGTCCGGGAGCGGGGTGGCGTCGGTCATCGGTCCTCGATTCGTTGCGGAGGCCGACACGGTACCGGGGCACAGGACACAGTGGAGCGGTTCTGGTCGGGACGCGGAGGACGGGGCGGCGGATCGCCGCCCCGTCGACGCTGGAGAGTTCACGCCCGTTCGGAGTGGCTCGCCGTCCGCTCCCCCCGTCCCGGAGGGGGCCTCCGGGTTCGTGCGGCTTCAAGCGCGCTCCGACTGTTCACGCATCTCGTCCTGCACCATGATGCGTCATCGAGTTCGTCTCCGCTATCGGGGTTCTCCCCGATGCCTTGCGGTGTCGCCGTTGGGTCGGACGAAGCCGGTGTCGAATGCCAGACGTGACAACTCGTGACGGCTGGCGATGCCGAGTTTCTCGAAGATGTGGTGCATGTGGGTCTCGAGGGTCTTGACCGAGATGTCCATTCGTGCGGCGGTCTCCCTATAGGTGTATCCGCGAGCGATGAGGATCACGACCTCACGCTCTCTCGGGGTGAGCTTTTCGATGCCGGCTGCCTCAGCGATCTGCTCGTCGATGTCGAGGAGGTACCCGGCGACATCCGGTGAGACGGGTCGGAGTCCCGCGGCGGCCGCCTCGATGAGATCCGGCAGGTCGGGGCCGAACGTTCCCTTGGTGACGTAGCCGTCGACACCGGCATCCAAGAGTCGCAGTACGTCCTTCCGGACGGCGGAGACCGTGAAGGCCAGGAAGCGGACGTCGGGGTGGGTGCGTCGAACGCGCGTGACGACCGACGCTCCGCCGCCACCGGGTAGGTGCACGTCGAGCAGAACGATGTCCGGTGCCCGGTCGCAGATCATGTCCGCCGCGTCCATGGCGTTGTCCGCCTCACCGACGATGTCGTATCGGTCCTCGAGGTAGTGCCTCGCCCCGGCGCGGGCGACATCGTGATCATCGACGAGGAAGACGCGCAGCCGCTCTGTCATCGGCAACCCCCCGAGCAGATCTCGATCTCTGTCCCCTCGCCGACCGTGCTGTGGATGTGGACGAACCCGCCGACCGATTCCATCCTCTCACAAAGGGAGTGGCTGAGGCCGCGCCCGTACTCCGTGTGCTCCGGGTCGAAGCCGACCCCTCGATCGCGAACGAAGATGTGCGCGTGGCCCGACACCACCTCGGCGTAGAGGTTGATCTCCGAGGTCCCTGAGTGCCGGGAGGCGTTCGTCAACGCTTCCCTCGTGGCGTCGACGGCTGCGAGGACGGAGGGGTTCAGTGGGATGTCCTCGCGAATGACCGCACGGATCTCGATCCCGTACAGATCCTCGATCTCGTCCCTGACGGCGAGCAGTGCTGCTTCGAAGCCGGCGTCATCGGTGCGTCGGAAGCGGTTGATCAACCGGTCGACCGCTCGTTCCTCGCTGCGCACGAGATAGCGGACCCGGTCGGGGTCGTCGGCGTCTGTGCGTATGACCTGGAGGGTCTGTAGAACCGAGTCGTGCAGTTCGTTCGCGAGAGCGAGGCGCTCCTCTTGACGGGCGCGTTTGGATCGCTCTACCTGGAGAGCGAGATCGGCCTCTCGTCGGAGGGCGTCGTTGCGCCGCAGCGTGTCGATCGTGTACCCGAAGATCACGGCGTAGACGATGAACACGAGTGCGCCGGTGGTCTGGATCGGCGTACGTCCGGTGAGAAGGAACCCGACGACCTGCTGTGCGCCAAGAACGAGGGCAGCGGCGACCGCCAGACGTATGCCTCCGGCGAACGCGGCGACGGCCAGCCATGAGATCGGATATCCGCCGTGGAAGAGGTCGGCGGCGCCCGAGACGAAGGAGGATCCCGCAACGAGAAGGGCGACGACGCCGTCGATCGCGGCGAACTTCCATGTTCGCAGGGTCAAGGGGTTCCTGGCGGCCCGAACAGTGACGAAGGTCCACGCTCCGGCGAGGATCTCCGCCGCCGCCACGATCGCAAGATTCGCGCCGTCGTCTGTGAACCACGTGATGATGACCAGCAACGTCATCCAGACGAACCCGAGGACCCGCACGTAGAGGACGAGTTTGACGAGTGTGTACTCGATCTGGGGTACCGGTGGAGTTCCGTTGCCACTCTCGGTCATGTTGCAACGGTACCGCGCGGATCCGGACCGGTCGACCAGGAGTGCCCTGAGCAACCCATGCTGCCCATCTCGACGACCAGGCGCTTCCCGATGCACTTCTGAGAGTTCAGGCGTCCTTCAGCGCTTCGACGAGCGGAGCGTATCGGTCGAGTTTGGCGAGAACTTTATCGGGCGACTTGGACGCGAGCGGGAGTACGGCCCGACCGACCCCGGCCCGGGCGAGGCTCCGAAGATCATCGATGTCGGGCGGTGCATTGAAGACACCGACGGCCAGCGATGCGGGATCGCGACCGGCGGAGTTGAGTGCATCATGAAGGGCGGCGAGTTTCGTTGTGAACTCGTGGCGGCCGGCGATCGGCATCCACCCGTCGCAGAACTCGGCGATGTCCCCGAACGTCTTCGGACCGGCGCCGCCGCCGAGCACGATCGGGGGGTGGGGCTTCTGGACGGGCTTCGGCCACGACCATGACGGCTCGAGGTCAACATGGTCGCCGTGGAATTCGGCCACGTCCTTCGTCCAGATCTCCTTCATCGCGAGGACCTTCTCGCGCAGGATCGCTCTCCGCTCGAGGTAGGCGATGCCATGGTCTGCCATCTCCTCCTTGTTCCACCCGTATCCGATCCCGAAGATCACCCGGCCGCCCGAGATGACGTCGAGGGACGCGACCTGCTTGGCCAGCCAGATCGGATCCCGTTGGGCGACGAGTGTGATCCCGGTGCCGAGCACGAGCGTCTCGGTGGTCGCGGCGATGGCGGCGAGCGCAACGAACTGATCGTGCGTCCGCCAGTACATCTCGGGGAGGGGAGGTGCCCCGGCGGCGCCACCCCAGGGAGTGGTGCGCGACACGGGGATGTGGCTGTGCTCGGGGAGCCAGAGGGACTCGAAGCCCCGCTCTTCGACGGCCCGGCCGAGGGCGATGGGTTGGATCGTGGTGTCGGTCGCGAAGATGGAGACGCCGATATGCATCCCCCGAGCGTACCCCAAAGACATACCCAGGGTTCACAGCGCTCCATATGGTGCCGACAGCCCGCGGAATGGAGCAAGCAGCCCAGTGCTCGCGGTCCTCTACGATTACTGTCATGAGTCCCACGCAACGTCCCATCGCCGTCGGTGTCCAGCTTCCCGAGATCGAGTGGCCTGCTCGATGGCCCGACCTGCGCGACATGTCGCTGGCGATCGAAGGTCTGGGTTTCGACTCGATCTGGGTAGGCGACCACCTGCTGTACGACACACCGGATGGCCCCGCTGCCCCGTGGGAAGCCTGGTCGCTTCTCGCCGCGGTCGCAGCCATCACCGAGCGGGTCCAGCTCGGGCCGCTTGTCGCAGCGACGAGCTTTCACAGTCCGGCGATGCTCGCCAAGAAGGCCACGACGGTCGACGAGATCTCGGGCGGCCGTCTCATCCTCGGTCTCGGCGCCGGGTGGAACGAGGTCGAGTACCGGGCCTACGGGTTCCCGTTCGATCATCGCGCGAGTCGATTCGAGGAGGCTTTCACAATCATCCGGACCTTGCTGAGCGAAGGAGAGATCGACTTCGACGGCGAGTACTACACGGCTCGGGATTGCCAGCTCGTACCCCGGAGCCGGCCGGAGGCTCCGCCGATCATGATCGGGTCGATCGGGCCACGGGTGCTCCGGGCGACGCTGCCGTATGTCGATCTCTGGAACACGTGGCATGCATGGCACGGCAACACTCCTGAAGGTTTCGAGAAGCTGAACGCGACGATCGACGACGCTGCCCGCGGTGTCGGTCGGGATCCGTCGGAGATCGGTCGCACGACGGCGCTCTACTGGCAGTTCTCGGGTGGCGGAGGACGTCGCCAGGGTGACACCGATCGGCATTCAGCGGATCCGACGAGCGGCACGCCCGAGGAGCTCGCAGACACGCTGCGCTCATACGCGTCGCTCGGGGCCGACCATGTCCAACTCGTCCTCGATCCGATCACGATCGACTCGATCGAACAAGCGGGCAGGGCTCTCGAATTCCTGGCTGAGCAGAAGGGGCGCGACCGGTAGCGTCGCCTCATGCACACCCGGGTACTGACCGCGCTGCTGGCCGCCTCACTCGGGTGGGGGATGGCTGGTGTTGGTACTCGCTTCGTGTTCTCCGAAGGTGTGACGACGTTCACGGTCATCGTCGTCCGCGTCCTGACCGCCACAGCGGCCGTCCTCCTCATCTGGTTGGGAAAGGGCGGTGGTATCACCCGGGCGGCTTGGCGGGACGGAGCCATCATCGGGGTGCTGCGTATCGGGCTTGCTCCGATGCTCTTCATCTCCTCGCTGCAGTATGTCTCCGCCGGGGTCGAGGGCATCTTCATCACGATCATCCCGGCGTTGACGGCTGCACTGGCGGCCGTGACGCTGCACGAGCGGCTCGGCAGGAACCAGATCCTCGGGTTGGCGATCGGCCTGGTCGGTTCGTTCCTCATCGTGGCGTTCGGCGATTCGGGGATCGGCGGCGATGGCGGCAATGTCCGGATCGGCGCGATGTTCGCTCTCGGCGGCGTTGTTGCCGGTGCAACGAGCGGCGTTCTCAGCCGGAAGTACGCCCCGAGGCATCGCACGACCGAACTGGCCATCCCGATGTTCCTTGCCGGAGCAGTGGTAACCGTTATCGCCGGACTGGCCTTGCGAGATATCGATCTCGGAGGTGTCACCACGACATCATGGGTCGCTCTGATCGCACTGGGCCTTGGCAGTACGTTCCTGCCGTTCTTCGCGACGCTGTTCGCCTCGCGACACACCTCGGCAGCCCGCGTCGCTCTGACCGGCTACCTGGCGCCGGTTGTGGGCGTTGTTGCCGGCGTGGTGTTGCTCGACGAGGTGTTGACCGTTCCGATCCTCATCGGAGCTGTGTTCGCTCTGGTGGGCGTGGCCGTGGCAGGTCGAGCACGCCACCCCCGGCGCACGGCCGATCGGTCAGTGGGCTCCTAACCGAGATCCGGGGCAGATCCGGTCTGTTCCTCCACCGTCAGCGTCCGGGCGTTGTCGATTGTGTAGACGGCGAGAGCGATCCACACCAGTGCGAAGCCGAACCACTCGCCGCTCGATACGGCCTCGCCATAGAGAACGACCCCGAGCAGAAGCTGGAGGATCGGAGCGATGTACTGAAGGATGCCGAGAGTCGAGAGCGGGATGCGTTGGGCCGCGGCTCCGAACAGGACGAGCGGGAAGATCGTTACCGCACCGGCAGTGATCAGGAGCATCGTCGTGGCTGTCGAAGATCCGAGGGCGCCGGTTTCGTTTCCGGCAAGGATCCCGAGGTACAGAAGTGCAGGAACTGCCACGAAGGTGCTTTCCATGAACAACCCCTCGATCGGAGGTGCCGCGGTGACCCGCTTCTTGAGAAGACCGTACGTCCCGAACGAGAAGGCCAGAACGAGTGAGATCCATGGCAGCACCCCCGATAGAACCGTCATTCCCGCAACCCCGATGAGGGCGATCCCGACGGCGACGCGTTGGGCGGTGCTGAGATGCTCTCGCAGCACGATCACGCCGAGCGCCACCGACACCAGAGGGTTGATGAAGTAGCCAAGGGAGGCTTCAACGATGTGGCCCGTAGTTATCGCCCACACGAAGACACCCCAGTTGATCGAAAGAAGGACACCTCCTACGAGTGCCGTCACGGCTGTAGTCGGCGTCCGGAACGAGTCTCTGAGCACGCCGAGGTGCTTCCTCCCGACGATGATGAGGAACAGAAGCGGCACCGACCATACGATCCGATGGGCGAGGAGTTCGAGGGCGGGAACAGCGTCGAGGGCCTTCCAGAAGACCGGAACGAACCCCCAGAAGGAGTAGGCCGCAACGGCCAGCCAGATTCCCTTCCGTTGTTCCACTCTGCCCCTTTCTTGGCCGCTCAGTGTCGCAGACCGGGCACGCCTATCGACCGGACGCGGACAACGCGGATCGGTCGTGGCCTATCGTCACCGGATGAATTCGACCATCGACACGCTTCTTCTTCTCGCCCTTCCCGCGTCCGGCAAATCGGAACTCCGTCGGTACCTCGCTCACCTCGAACCGGAGGTCGCCGAACGGGACTTGCATCTTGGACCCGTCGTCCCGCTCGACGACTACCCCTACGTGCACTTGATGCGGCGGATCTCAGAGGAGCTGCTCTTCATGGGGGAGCCGCCGGTCTTCTTCCCGAAACGAACACGGGCGTTCTCAGATCCGCGGGATTGGGGAACGCTCATCCATCTCCTCAATGAGGACTACGCCATGCTCGGGAGTGCGCTGCCGCGGCCGGAGTCGGCAGCCACCTGGCTCTTCGACAGACTCGACCGGGCAAGAGGGAAGGTCGGTGCCGCTCCGGCGATGCGAAGTCTCACGCCCGGTGTCCGGGGCAGTCTCGCCGAGACGCTTGAAGACGAAGCGGCGGCTCTGTGGACGGAGCTTGCGTGGGCCGGTTCGTTGTGGAGCGAAGGGGCCTCGGTCGTCATCGAGTTCGCCAGGGGTGGTCCGGCCGGGGCCGAGATGCCACTGCTGCCTCCCTACGGTTATGCCTATTCGCTCGCGGAACTGTCCGACGAGATCAAGAGGCGGACGTCGATCCTCTACGTGTGGGTCACGCCCGAGGAGAGCCGTCGCAAGAACGCCGAGCGTGCGAAGCCGGGCCGGGACGGGGATGCGTCGATCCTCTTCCACGGCGTGCCGGAGGACGTCATGTTCCGCGAGTACGGTGTCGATGATTTCGTGTGGCTCGTCGAGGAGAACGGTGGCGATTCGATCGCGGTCGGCGGAGAAGGCGCTGTCCGGAACATCCCGGTCACCGTTTTCGACAACCGCGCCGATCGCACGTCCTTCCTCAGGGCGGATCCGGACGCCTGGCCCGAAGATGAGGTCGACGCGTTGCATGAATCGCTCATCGAAGCGCTCTCCCAACTCGCCGGTAGATCAGTAGATCAGTAGATCAGCACTGCTCTACTGATCTACCGCTCTACTACCCGTTAGGCTCCGAACATATGTTCGACGTATCTACCCCAGAAGACCCTTCCTGGCTCGACGGACTCAACGATCGACAGTGCGAGGCTGTTCTTCACGGGGATGGGCCGCTCCTCGTTATCGCCGGCGCCGGTTCCGGCAAGACCCGCACGTTGGCCAGCCGAGTTGCACGTCTCGTTGATGAGGGCATCCCCGCTGAGCGGGTTCTCCTGCTCACCTTCACTCGTCGAGCCGCTGCAGAGATGCTGCGCCGCTCGGGCGCCCTCATCTCGAACCGGTCGGTAGGGAGAGTGTGGGGCGGTACGTTCCACGCCGTCGCGAACCGACTGCTCCGGCAGTACGGAGCGGCCGTGGGTCTTGCGGACGGGTTCACGGTCATCGATCAGTCCGATTCTGCAGCACTGTTCGGAATGATCCGCACCGAACTCGGATTCGGAGGATCCAAGCAGCGGTTCCCGAAGAAGGAAACGATCGCGGCCGTCTACTCCCGCACGGTGAATGCCAGAACACCGCTCAGTGAGACCGTGGAGGAGCACTTTCCGTGGGTCGCCGACCACGTCGACGCGCTGCGGGAGATCTTCCGTACCTACACGGCGCGGAAGAAGGATCACAACGTTGTCGACTACGACGATCTCCTTCTCTATTGGAACGCGCTTCTCGATTCGCCCACGGGTGGCAGCGTCCGCAACCTTTTCGATCATGTTCTCGTCGACGAGTACCAGGACACGAACCGGAGTCAGGCCGAGATCCTTCGATCGCTGTGCGGAGCCAACGGGAATCTCACAGTGGTCGGCGATGACGCCCAGGCCATCTACTCGTTTCGCGGTGCCACAGTCGAGAACATCCTCGGATTCCCGGAGGACTACGAGAACGCGACCGTCGTGACGCTCGAACAGAACTACCGCTCCACTCCCCAGATCCTCGACGCGGCGAACGCTGTCATCGATGCCTCGCCCGAGACGTTCCAGAAGGAACTCTGGACCGAACGCCCTGCGGGCCGTACTCCGGACCTCATCACCTGCTTCGACGAGGCTGCACAAGCGGATCTGGTTGCCGATCGGGTGCTCGAACACCGGGAGGCCGGCATCCCCCTCCGGGATCAGGCCGTCCTGTTCCGTACCGGTCACCATTCGGCGGGCCTCGAGATCGAACTGTCCAGAAGGAACATCCCGTTCGTCAAGTACGGCGGACTGCGGTTCCTCGAAGCGGCACACGTCAAGGATCTGCTGGCTCTGTTGCGCATCCTCGATAACCCGAAAGACGAACTGGCGTGGAATCGGGTGCTCCAGATGATCCCAGGCATCGGGCCGGCGACCTCGCTCAAGATCACCGACCACCTCGACGGAGAAGCGGCGAAGGACGATTCGGATCGGCTGATTGCGCTCACTGTTGCGCAGTTCCCGGTGGTAGCGGAGGCGAGGGAACCGATGACGGAGTTGCAGAACGCGCTTCGCGATTGCCGGGGTCCGGAAGGAGTCGAACCGAGTCCGTCCGAACAGATCGAGCGTCTGATTCCCTTCTGTTCGCTCGTCTTTGGGCGGTCGTATGACGATTCCGCGGCCCGGTTGGCCGATCTCGAGCAACTGGCCGCCCTCGCCGGCGAGTACGGAACCAGGAGTCGATTCCTGACAGAGATCACGCTCGACCCTCCGGCCAGCACCAGCGACCTTGCAGGGCCGCCACACCTGGACGATGACTACCTCATCCTCTCGACGATCCACTCGGCGAAGGGCGGTGAGTGGCGGGCCGTGTTCGTCATCCATGCCGCAGACGGGAACATCCCGTCCGACATGGCGATCTCAGATCCGGGAGGCCTGGAAGAGGAACGACGCTTGCTCTACGTCGCGCTCACGAGGGCGAAGGACCATCTCCACGTAACGGTGCCGCAGCGGTTCTATCACAAGCGCTTCTCCGGCAGTCCGGAGCACTCCTACGCCTTGCCCAGCCGATTCCTCGATCCTGCGATGGGGCAGTTCGAACACATCACGGTTGGGATACCCCGGCATGACGACGCGTCTGTTGTGCTGTCGCCGGGGAAGGATCCTGTTGCTGGCGTACTCGAAGATCTCTGGCGCTGAGCGTCAGCTCTCGGGGATCGGGACTTCGGGGAAGTGTGTAGCTTCGGGGAAGCCGGCCTGGATCTCGGCGGCGGCCGCGCGGGCGTCTCCGTTGCGGACGTACGATTGGATTCCGGTCCAGAACGTGCCGGTGCCAACCGCCGAGACCATGAGATCCGATCCGTCGAATCGCACCACCTTCGCCCCTTGCAGGATCTCCCCCATGTGACGATCGAAGTCGGTCGCGTACGCATCAGGGTTGAAGTCAGGATGCGGTGAGGTGAACCCTCCCTCCGCCGCCCATGCGTCTCCTGCCTCGGGTGTGGCGAGGAACGAGAGGAACTCCTTCACCTCAGGCCGGTCGTTGAACGCTGCTGCGAGGTCGCCCGACGTCAGAATCGGGGGTTCGCCTCCGTCCACCGATGGGAGAACGAAAACATCGACCGTGTCTCCGATGACAACGGATGAGGGGAGGTTCGTCTCCTGGTAGGACGCC
>JAUXCV010000401.1 GCA_030618675.1 Acidimicrobiia bacterium
GCCTGATCGTTGATGATCTTGTACGCTGCAGAGTGACGCTTGAGATGCTCGTCGATCCGATCAGAACCCCATATCGGCCAATGATGCGGCGCGTACATCACTTCCGCGATATCGCCCCACTTCTCACGTGCCTCACGCAGGTACATCGCCCAGTTGTACGAACTCCGGACGGTCGTCCCACGTAACGAGTACACGTTATGCATCGTGAAGGTCGCGTCCTCAGCAACAGTGAGTGCCTTGTACTTCGGAATGTAGAACATCATCTCCGCGGGAGCTTCGGTGTCGGGCGCAAGCAAGAACTCGAACTCGAGACCATCGATCGTCTCGGTCTGCCCGGTCTTCGTGATCAACACGGACGGTATCGCGAAGGTCGTGTTCCCCTTCGACGTGTCAAGGCCGAGGCCGCTCGTCATGTTGCCGGTAGGACCGCGTTCGACAAGCATGCTGTACTGATAGGCGGACATGCGTGCCTCGCGGTTGCCACCAACGACGGCCTCGTTGAGGGCAGCACCGGTGAACCCGACCGGGGCATACAGATCTACCTTGCCAGATTCGACGTCGGCCGTTGTGGTGACCCCAAGGACACCGCCGTAGTGATCGATGTGGCTGTGGGTGATGATGACCGCCACAACCGGGTTCTTCGGCCGATGCTCGTAGTAGAGATCGAGAGCAGCCTTGGCCACTTCCTCACTCATGAGGGGGTCCATGACAATGACACCCGTGTCGCCCTCGATGAAGGTGACATTCGAGATATCCATCCCGCAGACCTGATAGATGCCATCCGTGACCTTGAACAGCCCGGCATTGCTGTACATGATCTGGGCATCGCGCCACAGACTCGGATTCACGGTGGCGGGTGCAATCGCATCGCCTGCGAGGAAATCGAAGTCCGGCAGATTCCAGATGACATCGCCCTTGGCATTCTTGATGACACCGTTGTTGGGGAGCGGAGCGATGAACCCCTTCGTTGCATCCTCGAAACTCTGTTTGTCGGAGAAGTCCAACTCACTCAAGACCCGTCGCTGTGCAGCCCTTGTCGCGTTCGTGGCACCTTTGCTCACACTCTTGGGCTTCGACAGCTTGTCGATTCCCGACTTGATCTTCTCACCGATATCCGCCATGGCATGCCCCTATCTGGAAAGCGCGACCGACCCCTCTGGCCAGCCGCCCCCAACCATACGCGTGGCGTCGTGTCTCGACTAGCCGGAATCGGCACAATCGCCCGAATCTCGGTCCATATCTCCACCTGTGCCCCGGTGGGCCGCACCTGTTGCCCGGCGTGGGCGACCTCGGCATTGCGAAACTCTCGCTGTTGGAAGGAGAAGCCTTTCCTCCAGTTACCCGGCCTGTCCTGGGTCTCGCGGAGTTGGGATGCCTGCATCCGCCTGTGGCGGAGAACCCGATCCTCCCGAACCCGTCGGCAGAATCACAGATGAACACGGAGCCCGATCGCCGATGCTGTGGCCAGCAACAGTCCTCGGAGAGCATCCCCGCGCCGGTCAGCCGGTATCGTTGGCCGCCGACGCAACCATGGAGCAACATATGAGACCAAGCTGGGACGACTACTTCCTTGACCTCGTCGATCAGGTAGCAACTCGCGCCACGTGCGACCGGGGGAAGAGCGGATGCGTGGTGGTTCGGGACAAGCGGATCATCTGCACTGGCTATGTCGGGTCGCCGTCAGGCATGCCCCACTGTGACGAAGTCGGCCACGACCTGAAGAAGGTCATGGATGACGACGGGACCGTGCGTCAGCACTGTGTCCGGACCGTCCACGCAGAGCAGAACGCCATCGTCCAGGCCGCTCGCTACGGCCTGCCGCTCGAGGGAACGACGATCTACTGCTCGATGGAACCGTGCCGGGTCTGCGCCATGCTCATCGCCAGCAGCGGCATTGCCCGGGTGGTCGCTCGCCACCGATATCACGCCGGTAGCGACACCCCGGAGATCCTGGAGTCTGCGGGGGTTGAACTCGAGATCCTCGAAGACGTGGTGCAGGAGTACGAGGGCCAGTAGGGCCCCGCACCAACCGATCACCCGGACAGCACGGATTCCTGAGTTCTGTCCGAGTCG
>JAUXCV010000479.1 GCA_030618675.1 Acidimicrobiia bacterium
ATCGAGACCGTGAACGACTCGATGATGACGGCGGGCGCGTACTCCACGAAGAGATTGAGAACGATCGTATAGATGAGGACGTCCGACGTCCACGACAAGAAGATCTCCTGCCGTCTCGAAATGGTCACTGTGCGCGTGCTGTTCGATGGCTTCATGCTCAACTCCGGGTGTCATCAGTCTTCTGGCGGGCGGTTCGACGATATCGGTCCGTTCCTGAGGGCCAGGGTAGACGCCACGGCTGTTCGATCCGGGATCGATGCCGACGTCCTGTCTGCCGATGTTCGTGATCGAGTCGCCCTCGAAGCTGCCATCGGAGAACTGGTCGCCGCCGCGGTCCATGCGACACATTGGCGACTTCGGCCGGCATCACCCAACCGGGCTACATCCAGGACCTGGACCCAGAGGTGTTTCGCGACGAGATGGATGTCAGCTACTTCGACACGCTCCACGCGATCAAGGCTGTCATCCCGTCGATGATCGAGCGCCGCCGCCGCAGCATCGTGGGTGTGTCTTCGACAGCCGGGATCGCGGGCGTCTTCGGATACAGCGCCTACTCACCGACGAAGTTCGCCGTCAGTGGTCTGCTCAAAACCCTCAGGGCCGAGATGAAACCTCACAACGTGGGAGAGCAGTGCGTGTACCCGGCCGACGTCGACACACGCATGCTCGAACGCGAGAACCTGATCAAGCCGCCCGAAACCGCCGCCATCTCCGGCACGTTCAAGCCGCTCCCTCCGGCCGATGTTGCAGGAGCCATCGTCGCAGCGATCGGCAAACCGAAGTTCGCTGTGTACACCGACACCACGACTCGCCTGCTGGGACCGGTCTCAAGAATCGCCCCGAACTGG
Organism: Acidimicrobiia bacterium; assembly: GCA_030618675.1. GTDB lineage: Bacteria > Actinomycetota > Acidimicrobiia > Spongiisociales > UBA5794 > JAHEEL01. The sequence goes on from JAUXCV010000479.1 coordinate 849, forward strand.
CTCAACAGGAACCTCGATGCCCGGGAGCGAAAGGCCCACCCCGGCGCATAGTCCAGCCTGCGAGCGGTCCCCTATCGGCTCTCAATGGCGGTCGGTGGGATCAGTCCGCCGTCAAGGAGTTCACGGTCACCGAGTGGCAGGTCGAGCACGACCTCCGCCTCCAGGTCGATACCGATACCGGCGCACATCGCCGGCATGTTGACATTGCGGGTCCACGCCGTGATCAGCACCGCGTCTTCGTCCTGAACCACGATCTCGACGATCTCGGTTGTGATGCGCGTTCCGTCCTGTTCCACGCACGCACCACCCTCGACGAGGATCGGGATCGTTGTTGCGTTCGGATCGACCGGCGATTGGAGGTACCACCGGCTTGCCGTCTGGTCTCCCCTCACAAGCACCGGACGGCAACCTCCCCAACCAAGAATGTCATCGCCGTCCAGAAGGAAGTCTGAGATGGGCCGTCCGTCGCGATAGCCGAGGACGTAGCTCTCCGACACGATCGAGAAGCCGCCAGCTTCCAGGTACGAGCCACCTTCAAGTTCGCCCGGGCCGCCGTTGAAGAACGTGTCGAGGGTCTCTCCCTGCGGTGTGTCGAGGAACTCCTCGGTCGTGAGTTCGGGACCCTGCGTGTATGACACATCGAATGGATCGTTGCCGGCTCCCGAACATGAGGCTTCAACGGTCCGGTCGAGGCTCTGGAGGTAGGAGCAGCCACCGGCAAGAAAGGCGACTGCCGCGAGCACGGCGATGATGAGGACCCTTCGCATACGATCCGACCTTTCGATACCCGGCGACGAGAAGACTACCGCCCTCCCCAGGGCGCGTCCGTTGCTGAAGGTCCCCGAGCTCGC
>JAUXCV010000517.1 GCA_030618675.1 Acidimicrobiia bacterium
TTCGAGACCGAGACCAAGGCGGCACTCGACGAGATGCACATGGCCGAGTTCGCCGTCGACCCGATCTTCGGTCTCCAGGTCTACGCGAAACTGCTCCCCCCGATGCTGTCCGTCCCGAATTCCGACGTCGCCAATGCGATGGTGAAGAAGTACGAAGCGTACGGACGGTCCTTCGATCAGATAACCGAGCGGTACCGGCAGGGCATCGCATCGGGCCGCACCCCGGCGTCCTTCGCCGTCGAAGGCGTCATCTCACAACTCGATGAGTGGCTCGCTCTCCCCATCGATGAGGATCCGCTCCTCAAGACGCAGATCCCGCCCGACTTCACCGATGAGCAATCAGTCGTGTGGAAGGCTGCTCTCACCGATGTGATCCGCGATGTCGTCCGTCCGGCCATCGCTCGTCAACGAGACGTGCTGCGCGACGAAGTGCTCCCCGTGGCCCGACCCGAAGGCAAGGAGGGCCTGCACTGGCTCCCCGACGGCGACCTCGCCTACGCCCGATCGATACACCGCTACACGACGCTCCCCATGCAGGCGAGCGAGATCCACGAGATCGGACTTCAGCAGATCGCCCGACTCGCCGACGAGTATCGCGAGATCGGCGCCGGCGCGCTCGGAACGAGTGATCTCGACGAGATCTTCTCCCGGCTCCGCGATGACCCCGACCTCCACCACACCACAGGTGAAGGAGTCCGGGCTGCCGCCGAAGCCGCTTTCGAGAAGGCACGGGCGGCGATGGGTGACTGGTTCGGCCGCCTCCCGGAGTCTGACTGCCTCGTCGCTGAGACCGATTCGGGAGCGGTGGCCTTCTACTTCCCCCCTGCGGAAGATGGCTCACGCCCGGGGATGTTCTTCATGAACACCGCAGACCCCGGTTCGTGGGGCACGTTCGAAGTGGAGGCCACGGCCTTCCACGAGGGGATCCCCGGACACCACCTGCAGTTGGCGATCGCCCAGGAGTTGGGTGACTCGGTGCCCGCGTTCCGTCGCCACGGCCACATCGTCGCTTACGGCGAGGGCTGGGCGCTGTACACGGAGCGGCTTGTCGACGAGATGGGCCTCTACGGCTCGCAACTCGACCGGTTGGGGATGCTCTCAGCGGACTCGATGCGTGCCGGTCGCCTCGTCGTCGACACCGGCGTGCACGCCCTCGGGTGGTCACGACAGCAGGCGATCGACTACGTGGTGGAGAACTCGCCGATGACGCCGCACGCGATCGCCGAGGAGATCGACCGGTACATCGCGTCGATGCCCGGCCAGGCACTCTCGTACATGATCGGACGGCTCGAGATCCAGCGCCTGCGGTCCGACGCAGAGGACCGACTCGGGGATCGTTTCGACATCAAGGGCTTCCACGATGCGGTGCTCACGTCCGGCGGTGTTCCGCTCAAGACCCTCGGCCGGCTGGTTGGTGAGTGGGTCGAGGCTTCGTCCTAGGAAGATCAGCGGATAGGTGCATGCATGAGTGTGGGAAATGGGCTGGATGCGTGCGTTGCGTGACGTCTCCTT
>JAUXCV010000449.1 GCA_030618675.1 Acidimicrobiia bacterium
GACCCGGCCGACTCCGTGTTCGGCGATCCATCGTGTAGCTTCGAGCCGCTTCGCTTGCTCTATGGCCGCCGGCACGAGGGGGGCGGGCACACGGATCTCGATCCGGATCGGGTTCGTGATCGGGTCGGGCCAGATCAACCCGGGCAGAGTGTCGCCGCCGACGTTGTGCGCCTGGGACGTGACCTGGCTCGCGGCGCCACCGAGATAGAGGAACGATCCATCGGAGGTCTCGAGGACGGCGAGCGGTCGATATGTGTCCCGGAGCGCTGCGGCGGCATCGTCGACTTCGACGGTCGCGGTGGCGAGCGGCTGAGACCACAGCTTCAGGGTCACAGCACCGATCATGCCGAGACTGCCGAGAGATCCGGTGAACAAGCGAGGGAGGCCGTAGCCGGTGGACGACTTCACCACCGGACTGCCGCCGGTCACGACCTTGCCGTAGCCGGTCGCGATCTGCACCTGCAACACCCGGTCACGGGTTGGTCCGTACCGAAGTCTCCGGTATCCCGACAATCCGGTAGCGACCACTCCGCCGACGGTCGCCCCGGGTGCCGTCTCCGGGAACACGGCGCTCTGGCGCCGGGCGGCGATCTCGCTCTCAAGCGTCTCGATCGGAAGGCCGGCTTCGACGACCACGGTGAGATCGTCGGGTTGCCAGTTGACGATCCGGTTGAGCCGACTCGACGTCAAAACCAGGTCGGAACGCGCAGGGTTGCCGTATCCCCGGTGGGTTCCCCCACCGAAGAACGACACAGGAATGTCGGATTCGGAGGCCGCGGCGAGAACGGCGGCCGCTTCCTCCATCGACGAAGGTGCAACGACGAACTCGGCGTCGATATTCACCGACGCGTCCCGCATCCGTTCGAAGAGCCTCCGGGTCACCGAGCGCAGCGTCGTCATGTTGCCGGCCGATCGAAGCAGCGTGAACCCTCAGGGAGGATCTTCCCGGGATTGAGGAGACCGGTCGGATCGAATGCTTCACGAACTCGAGCCTGGGCATCGAGGTCGTCGGCAGAGAACACCAGAGGCATGAGGTGATGCTTCTCCGCTCCGATTCCGTGCTCACCACTCAAGGTGCCACCCGCTGCGATCGCTGCCTGAACCATCTCATCTGATGCGGCGACCACTCTGTCGGTCATGCCGGGTTCGGATGAGTCGTATGAGACGAGGGGATGGAAGTTGCCGTCGCCGGCGTGGAATACGTTCATGAGACGGATTCCATGGCGGTCGGCGATGGCGTAGATCTCGTCGAGCACCTCGACGAACCGCGTGCGGGGAACAACCGTGTCGTTCAGGTAGTAGTCGGGTGCGGCCTGGGCGATGGCACCGAACGCCGACTTGCGGCCCTTCCAGAGCAACGCACGCTCGGCTTCGTCCGCGGCCGTACGGACCCGGGTAGCGTTGTTGAGGACCGCGATCTCCCGGATGAGGTCGGCCTCCGTCGCAGTACCGTCGGGATGACCAACCACTTCGGCGAGTAGTACGGCCCCCGCTCCGACCGGCAGTCCTGCGTGTACGAAGTTCTCGACCGCTTCGATCATCGGGCCGTCCATCATCTCCAAGGCTGCGGGTACGAGTCCGCTCCCGATGATCTCCGAAACCGTGCGTGCCGCGTCTGCGATGTCGCCGAAAGCGATCAGCATGGTCTCGACGCTTGCCGGGTTCTCGGTGAGTCGCACAAGGACCCGCGTCACGATCCCGAGTGTGCCTTCAGAGCCGACGATCAGCCCCCGCAGGTCGTATCCGGGGGGGTCGGAAGCAGCGCCGCCGAGGATCATGACCTCACCGTCAACCGTGACGATCTCGACTCCGAGGATGT
>JAUXCV010000506.1 GCA_030618675.1 Acidimicrobiia bacterium
GAGTCCATCACCACGACGCGATACGAGGGCTGCTTCTTCTTACCCATCCGCGTCAGGCGGATCTTCACCGGCATGTCTACCTCTTCTGCTTGCGGCTCATCCCCGGCATGGTAAGCCCGGGAATGGGGTTCTTACCACCGGCGAAGGCCTTCATCATCTTCTGTGTTTCGGAGAACTGCTTGAGCAGCACGTTGACGTCCTGCGGCCGCGTCCCCGAACCTCGTGCGATGCGTCGTTTGCGGCTCCCGTTGATGATCTTGGGATCCCGGCGCTCCGCGGTGGTCATCGACCGGATGATGGCTTCGACGCGAGCGAGCTGACGGTCGTCGATCTCGACGTCGCGTAGTGCCGATCCGGCGCCCGGGAGCATACCAACCAGCTGCTGCAATGGTCCCATCTTCTTGATCTGCTGGAACTGCTCGAGGAAGTCCTCGAGATTGAACGAGGCATCCAGCATCTTCGCTGCTGCTTCCTCGGCCTCTTGCTCGTCGTAGATCGACTCGGCCTTCTCGATGAGCGACAGCACGTCGCCCATGCCGAGAATGCGTGATGCCATCCGCTCCGGGTAGAAGACGTCGAGTTCGTCGATGCCCTCCCCGACGCCGACGAACTTGATCGGCTGCCCGGTCACTTCCCGAGCGGAGATGGCAGCACCGCCGCGGGCATCGCCGTCGAGTTTGGTGAGAACAAGGCCGGTGAGATCCGTGTATTCGAGGAAGCCGTTCGCGACGTTGACCGCTTCCTGACCGGTCATCGCGTCCAGTACGAGAAGCACTTCGTCCGGATTCGCAACCTTGCGTACGGCCGCCAGTTCTTTCATCAGATCTTTGTCCACCTGGAGACGACCGGCAGTGTCGATGATCACGACGTTCGCTCCGTCGGCTCTGGCCTGCTTCAGAGCGGCCTTCACGAGCCTCGGCGCCTTGGTCTTTCGATCGACGTAGACGGGAACGTCGATCCTCTTCCCCAGAGCCTCGAGCTGATCGATCGCCGCGGGACGCTGAAGGTCCGCAGCCACGAGCATCGGGCGCTTCCCCTTGCCCTTGAGATGCTTCGCCAGCTTCGCCGCGGTCGTCGTCTTGCCGGAACCCTGCAGACCAACCATGAGGATCACGAGCGGCGGTGCGGCGGGTCGTACCAGCGGCACCTCCTCGGCACCAAGGGTGACGATCAGTTCTTCATGAACGATCTTGATGACCTGCTGACCCGGGGTGAGGCTCTTCGTCACCTCGGCATCGACCGCCCGTGCCTTCACGCGCGCCAGCATCGACTTGACGACCAGAACGTTGACGTCCGCCTCGAGGAGAGCGATCCGAACTTCGCGAAGGGCGTCGTTCACGTCGGATTCTGAGAGACGACCCTTGCCGCGCAATCGCGAGAAGGCATCGTTGAGACGGCTGGACAAAGAATCAAACATGGAGCGGTGAGTCTACGGCTCGCAGCGAGACACGCGACGTGCGAGACTCAGGGCATGAATCTCACAGTGATCGACCATCCGCTTGCCCGACACTATCTCACCGTTCTCCGTGATGAGAGCACCCGACCCGAGATGTTCCGGGCCGC
>JAUXCV010000108.1 GCA_030618675.1 Acidimicrobiia bacterium
GAGCATTCGATGTGCCACCCGGGACGACCAGCGCCCCAGGGCGCCTCCCACGACGGCTCCCCCGGTTTGGCCGCCTTCCACAGGGCGAAGTCGAGCGGATCCTGCTTGCGATCGTCGGGGTCGACCCGTGCCCCGGATCGGAGATCGTTCGGATCGTGGCGAGAGAGCCTGCCGTACTCCGGATAGGACCTGACCGAGAAATAGACATCCCCGTCGACCGCGTAGGCGTGACCCGTCTCGAGAAGCTGTGCGATCAGTTCCAGCATCTCGTCGATGTGATGCGTGGCCCACGGCTCGATGGTGGGTTCTTTGACGCCGAGTCTCCGGTGCGCCTCATCGAATGCGGCGTATGCGCGTTCAACGATGGCGTCTGTCGTCACCCCTTCGTCGATCGCCGCATTGATGATCTTGTCATCGACATCCGTGACGTTGCGAACGTAGGTGACCTCATACCCGAGCCACTCGAGATACCGACGGATGACGTCGAACGCGACGGCGGAGCGACCGTGCCCGAGATGAGGAGCCGACTGCACGGTTGCGCCACAGACGTACATCCCGATCTTGCCTTCATCGCGCGGCCGGAGTTCGACGATATCCCGCTCAAGCGTGTTGTAGAGCCTCATGGGTGCGAATGGTAATGGGAGAAGCGCGTGTGGATCTGTGAGCCGACATCTGAGAGCGGACAGCAGACAGATGACAGCCAACAGCCAGAAGCCGAAATCCATGAGCGCGACATCGGTGGCCTTGCTGTTGGCTGTCATCTGTTTGCTGTCCCCTGTCTCCTGTCACCTGTCACCTGTCCCCTGTCCCCTTCCTCCCTAACATGACCCCATGCTCATCTACGGACATCGCGGGGCTTCGGTGAACGTTCGACCCAATACCGTCGAGGCGTACGCCTTTGCTGTTGGACAGGGCGCCGACGGTGTCGAACTCGACGTTCGTAGAAGCCGGGACGGCGCCTTGGTGATCTCCCATGATGACCGCCCTGCACCCGACGCGACACCGTTCATCGAGCTTGATCTCCGCGAGATCAAAGCAACGACTCCCCGGGTCCCGACCCTCGACGAGGCTTGGGATGCGCTCGGTCCAACCGCTCTCCTCAATATCGAGATCAAGAACTTCTATGGACAGGCCGACTACGACGTCACGCACCGCACCGCCGTTGCAGTGGTCCGGTGGATCGCCGATCACGACAGCGGCGATCGCATCCTCGTGTCCTCGTTCAACACCCGAACACTCGACGCCGTGAAGGACCTCGACCCGGCGATCCGTACCGGACTGCTCGCCAAGCCGTGGTTCGATCCGATCGTCGTACTCCACCAGGCGCGTGATAGAGGGCACGTTTCCGCGAATCTCTCTCTGGCACGAACCCTGAGCGAGGCCGAGAGGATCGTCGATTCCGCTGAAGGTCTCCCCGTGCTTGTGTGGACGGTGAACGACCCTGCCCACACCGTCACCTTGGCCAACGCGGGAATCGCCGGTGTCTTCACGGATGATCCCGGGTTGATGGTGAAAGCACTCAGCGATAGAGAGTGACCGCAGCGGCGACGGCAATGCCTTCGTCCTTGCCGATCGAACCCATCCCATCCGTGGTTGTGGCCTTGATCGAAACGAACGATCGATCGATTCGCATGATCGCCGCCAACTGATCACGCATCTCTTCGCGGTAGGGTCCGATCCGTACCGACTCAGCGACGACGGTCACATCGACGTTCCCCGCAAGGTACGCCCGGTCTTCGATCAGCCGAACCACCCTTGCGAGCAACTCCATCGAGTCGGTGCCTTCCATCTCCGGATCAGAGGACGGGAAATGCGCACCGAGGTCACCGAGAGCGAGTGCTCCCAGGAGTGCATCTGCCACCGCATGAGCGACCACGTCTCCATCGCTCGTTGCTTCGATGCCTCGTGTTGTGTCCACAACGACGCCGGCAAGCACGATCGGACCGCTGCCACCGAAACGGTGGGCATCGAACCCCCAGCCAATCCGCACGCGAGCGTCAACCATGATGTCCAGAGCGTAACGCCTCCGCCAGCACCAGATCCTCCGGATAGGTCACCTTCAGATTCGCGTGATCCCCATCGACGATCGCGATCGTACCGCCGATCGCCTCGACCATCGAGGCATCATCCGTGGCATCGGCGGCGACTTGCGCATGAGCAGATCGCAACGTCTCCAGATCGAATCCCTGCGGAGTCTGAACGGCTACGAGATCGGAGCGATCCACGGTCTCCAGCACGATGTCTCCTGAGATCCGCTTGAGCGTATCGCGCACGGGGACCGCCGGAACGACACCTGCGACATCACCGATCAGCAGACGGTCGATCACCGACCGGACAAGATCCGCGGTGATCAGGGGTCTTGCCGCATCGTGGATGAGTACGAATCCGGTATGGTCGGTGATCGCTGCCAGCCCTGAGGCAACGGAGTCGCGTCGTCGATCACCACCGGGTACCGCACCGTCGAGATCTCCGACGATGATGAGATGGTCGACGCCGCCGTCGAGCAGAACGCGTTCACTCCTCTGCCAGATCGGGACTCCGCCGAGTTCGATATCGTGCTTCTGGCGACCGAACCGGGTTCCGCGCCCTGCGGCCAGCAGGATTCCCCAGATCGGCGTGATCTCGTCCATGATCCGAATGGTATCCGGTTGCCGTCCGACGTCAGGCCTCTTCGGGTGGCTCGACCTTTGGAAGCGCCCGCTCCAGGCGCTTCGTCGCCTCCTCTTCGGAGATGTCGAGCGAGAATTGAAGTTCGCTGATGATGATCAAGCGGGCTTTGGCCAGCATCCGCTTGAGCGCCGGCGAGATTCCCTTGATCTTCTGGGCGTAGTCGAGATCGCGGATGACCTCAGCAACCTGGAAGATGTCACCGCTGTTGATCTTCTCGGTGAGGACCTTGTACCAGCGACTCCAGTTGGATCCCGCTTCCTGCGGCTCACCGCGGAGCGTCTGGAAGACCTGGCGAGACTTCGACTTCGAGATCACAGGACGAACGCCACGTTCCATGGCCGATGCCGCAGGGACTCTGACGATGAGTTGATCTGTTGCGATTTCGAGCACGTAGAAGTCCTGCTTCTCGTCCTTGAAGGTGTGTTTCTCCGTGCGGACGATGGTCGCGGCACCGTGGTGCGGGTAGACAACCTTGTCACCAACGGAGAACGGGTTGGGTTTCAGTTTCGGTCTCCGAGCGACCGGCGCGTCAGGGGCGCTCTTCGCCGCCGTCTTCTTCGCAGGAGCCTTCTTCGCCGCCGTCTTCTTCACGGGGGCCTTCTTCGCAGGAGCCTTCTTCACCGCCGTCTTCTTGACCGGGGCCTTCTTCGCAGGAGCCTTCTTCACCGCCGTCTTCTTCACGGGGGCCTTCTTCGCAGGAGCCTTCTTCACCGCCGTCTTCTTCACGGGGGCCTTCTTGGTCGTCTTCGCGGCAGTCTTCTTCGTCGCCAAAAGTCACCCTGGGGTCGCTGAAGAGCGAGTGTACCGGCCGCCCCGGCAGTACCGGCTAGTGGGATCAGTCCTCGAGGTGTTGCGTGAGGATGCCGTTCCCCTGATCCAGATAAGCTCGAATCCTCGAAGCACGCTTCGGTCCGACCCCGTCGATCGCGTCCAGTTCCTCCGTCGTAGCGGCACGCAGTCGCTGGAATGTTCCAAATCGCTTCTGAATCCGATTTCGCACCGAGTCGGGAATCCGCGGAACCGCTGCCAGAGCCCGGACACCCCGCGGGCTCACCTCTAGATCAAGAGGAACAAGCCCGAGCACGTCGCCGACCTTCGCAGTGTGATAGAGATCCTCCGTCGATATCTCGCTGAGCCTGGCGACCACCGACGATCCCCGACGCGGTTTGCGAGGTTGATAGTCCGCGTTCACGAGATCGACCAACCCGGGAACTCCCTCCGAAACATCGGTCGCTTGCAGGCGCACAAGTGGGGCTTCGTCCCCCAACTCAACTGCTATGAGTTCCAGTTGCTCCACGTGCCGGAGAACCAGCGCCGCTCGCTGGATGACCTTGACGGCGTCCCGCATGGTCACGATGTCGTCGATCTCGTAGAGCGAAAGGCGTTCCACCGCGTCGTCCAATCGGCCGCGCAGCCGCTCAAGCGACTGGAGTCGCTGGTTGGCCTCAGCGAAGAGCGCCGTCGGAGGCTGGAGGGTGAACCGCTGCTCGCCGACGTAGAGAACGGCGAGATCTCGGCCCTCTTCGCTCACCGCGAGGACCGGCAGGCCGGTCTGCGAGGCCAGCCGATCGGCGGTTCGAAATCGCGTCCCCGTCTCGTCCGTCGGGATCCTTGGATCGGGGATGAAGTGTACGTTCGCCCGGGTAATCGTCTTCGACGAGTTGTCGATCACGATCCCGCCATCCATCTTGGCAAGTTCTGCAATTCGCTGTGCGGTCAGCGGCACGTCGACGAATCGGAATCCGCCGGTACACAAGTCGTCGATATCCGAACTCGACCCGAGCACCATCAGCATCCCGGACCCCTGCTGAAAGACCAACTCCGCGGCATCCCTCAGCGTCGTGCCGGGGGCGAACCGACGAAGCACATCGAGCGGTGGTGGCGCTTTCGGTGTCATCCAGGATGCAGGCTAGTCCAACCGTCCACCCGTTGAAGCCGATCCAGGAACCACACGACCCTCCGCAGGGATCGCACGTGGTCCACGTCGAGCGTGATAGCCGGGAGGACGCATCCCCAACTCATCGAGAACACGATCGAGGCTCTGGCCGTCGGAGGCCTCGACAACCCGGCTGATCCCGAGCCGGCGACTCTCAGACCGGCGACGGTCGGCCTGTTCCACCGCCCGCACCTCACCGGTGAGACCTACCTCCCCCCATGCTGCGACCGATCCGAGAGGAACTCCCGTGACAGCCGAAGCGATGGCAAGAGCCGTCGGCAGATCGGCAGCAGGCTCGCTGATCGAGAGCCCGCCCATCACGGATACGTAGACCTCACGATTGCTCATCGAGAACCCACCGTGCCGTTCGAGAGAGGCGAGTATCTGGTGAACCCTTGACGCCGGAAGGCCCTTCACACTGCGCCGGGGCTGAGCAGATGAAGTCTTCACGGTGAGGGCTTGGATCTCAACAATCAGAGAGCGCCGACCGTCGAGCGCCGGGAACAGAGCGCTTCCGGGGGAGGTGCCGTCGCGACCGCCGGAGAGAACCGCACTCGGATCGCTCATCGGATCGAGACCGCGGTCGGTCATCTCGAACACGCCGATCTCGTTAACCGAACCGAATCGATTCTTCATGCTCCGAAGGAATCGCAGGTTTCGATGCGGATCGCCGTCCAACGAAAGCACGACGTCGACCATGTGCTCGAGGCTCTTCGGACCAGCGATCGTGCCGTCCTTGGTGATGTGTCCAATGAGTAGAACGGCTACATCGGCTGCCTTTGCCGCTGCGATCAGACGAGCCGCTGAGCCACGGACGGCGGCCATGCTCCCGGCGACGCTCTCCCCAGCGACGCCGGTAACCGTCTGGATCGAATCGATCACCACGAGCGGATGATCACCGGATCGGATCAGGTCGGAGAGCTGCTCAACATCGGACTCGGTCGTGATCAGCAGCCCGTCTGCGGTGGCTCCGATCCGCCGCGCCCTCATTCCCACCTGAGGCCGTGATTCCTCTCCGGTGGCAATAAGAACGCTCACACCGGCGTTGGCCAGCGCTGATCCGATCTCGAGGATGAGCGTGGACTTGCCAACTCCCGGAGCGCCACCAAGCAGTGCCACCGAACCCGGAACAACACCGCCGCCCATAACGCGGTCGAACTCATCGATTCCGGTGTGAAGACGGTCGAGTCGATCGCCGACGATGCTGGCTACGGGTATCGGTGCGCCGACCCGCCGATCGTCAGAGTCAGCTTCCTGGAGGGTTCCGGAACCTCGGCATTGCGGGCAGAAGCCCATCCAGCGGCTCGTGCGATATGAGCATTGGGTGCATCGGTAGTCGGTCATGGGATGCACCGTAGGGAACGGGTGTGACAGGAAGGGTTCGCTGC
>JAUXCV010000497.1 GCA_030618675.1 Acidimicrobiia bacterium
TGCGAGGTGCCGAACCGTGGTGGGGCCGCCTTCGGACCATGGGATTCGGTGGTCGAGATCGCACTCGGTGCCCGGCATGCGACAGCCGGGGAACACACAGGTCGGATCGCGGGATTCAATAGCCCGACGCTGCCCGGCGGTCGGTCTGCGCCGGGTGGTCCCGGTGTGGATGGGCTGGCCGGTTTCGGTGTCAACGACGGTGTAGCGCCATTCGCAGCGATGTTGTTCTTCGGCGACCTGTCGTGCGATGTCGGAGATGACGGGTCCGTAGCCGCCGAGCTCTCCGGGATGCTCGGTGAGGGCGGCAAGCGTGTCGAGATCAACGCGAATATCGACCACTCCCCCGTTGCCCGTGTTCTGTCGGTACTTGCCTGCGAGGAGGTCGAGGTACACGTCAGCACGAAGCTGATCCATTGTCCGGTCTTCACCTGAGCCTCTGAGGCTGCGTGCCAGTTTGTTGATACGTCGAGTGACCGCCGCAACCCGCTGCGGGGGGAGATCGAGCCCAAGGAGGTTCGCAGTGCCATCGTCGGATGGCTCCATCACGACCCGACGACCGTCAACACTATGGCGGTACCGGTCAACGGCTTCGCCGGGGTCCGCTTCGATGCACAACCGTCGGATCCTCGCAGCCAACTGACCGGTCGTGAGTCGGGAGGCGACGTCGGCGATCCGGTCCACGACACCCTTCGCCGCTTCATCGGTGAGATACCCGGTTGCGTTCGACCGTCCTGGCCCGTCGTACGTCGATCTCCCCCGATTCGAGCATGGAGGCGAGTCTCGGAAGACGCTCGCGCAGGTCGAGAGCGAACGCCAACTCGACGTCAGCAGCACGCCTCGTCAGATGAAGCGCCGCCCTGATCTCAGCAGCCGCATACTCGGCGGCATACTCGAGACGCCCCCCATCGTCGAGTTCGGCCATCGCATCGGTCACCGCCGTCATGTCCTGATAGGCCCGGGCCTCATAGTGCGACGCCATACGCTTGTGCGCCCTCAACACCAGAATCCGATCGAACCCCGAAACCCGGGCCACGTCGATCGACGCCAAGAACGCCGCCAGAACCGGACCGGGCGGCATGTCGTCAAGGTCGGTGGGAATGACATCGGTGGCTGTATCGAACATACCCCCAACGTATCAAACGGGTATGACAGAAAAGGGGCTCGCTGGGGCGGATTTCCTGAAGATTCTTTGGCGTGTTTCGGGGCTTTCCGCGGTTGGCCTCATCTTGACTATTCAGGCTCCCAGAGCCCCCCTGCATCGTCGCTGGCGCTCCTCGCGTCCCCCCGGCCTCCGGCCGGGGGGACAGGCATGTGGCTCGCTTCTCACTGGATGGAACTCTTTGACCCCCTCCGCCTCGCTGCGCTCGGCACCTCCCCCTGAGGGTGAGGAAGAGGAATGGGGAAGATGGAGAAGGGAAGGGCGCGCTCGTCCGGGTCCGAAGTACCGGATACCGAGTACCGAGTACCGAATACCGACTACCGACTACACCGCCGCAGGCGGTCTACCTACTCCAGAACGAAGATGTTTCGCTCCACGCACATGTCCTTCAGAACCTGGGGCCAGACAGTTACCGACACCTCGCCGATGTGGGCCTTGCGGAGCAGATACATGTAGGTCCTGGACTG
>JAUXCV010000514.1 GCA_030618675.1 Acidimicrobiia bacterium
GGTCGACGGCCGAAGCCTTTCGTAGTCGAGCACGGTGGTGACGGAGCCGGTGACGTGGCGGTATCGGTCTGTAGCTGCCGATGTGATCGCTCCCGTCTCGGCGAGCCCGGCCAGGTCGAAGAGATCTCTCGGGGCGTGCCGATCGAGGTAGGCGGCGATCTTCATCGCGACGAAGCCGGCATCGTCTGGCGCGACCATTTCCGCGCTCTCGGGAAGGTCGGAGTAGGTGAGGGCAACCGGTCGTCGGACCCACCTCCAGCGGTCGTCGGACACCTGAGCCTCGACGAATTGAACCCTCACCGACAAACCGCCGCTCGCTTCGAGACCAACGGTGCGCATGCCGCCGTGACGTGGCCCTTCGATGGAGCGAATCTCGCCGAACGCGGAGAGCAGTCGGCGCCCGATGACGTGGTCCACATCCACCGCACGATCGGGCACCATGAGATCGATGTCCTCAGACAGCCGGCGGTCGACAAGCAGGGTCCGATTGAGCGCCGTTCCCCCGTAGAACCTGATCGACGGCGCATTCGCAGCGAAGGCAGCGAGAACGTGGGAGATCAGGTGGTCGCGTCGGATCTGAACGATCGAAACTCCGAGACGGGTCGCTGCGTTCTCGATCTCGTGAGGATCGATCATGGTTCGATTCCGAAAAGCGTCTCGTCGACGGGAGCGACCGGACGCAGACCGAGCGAAGGTACCAATCGTCCCCGGCGTGGCTGAGGATCTGACCTGCCGGCCGCAGCTGCAAGCCACCGCAGGCGGGCGAGTGCGGGTCGTTTGCGCTGGTTGCGGGCGAGTGTCTCAGTGTGATTCCAATCCAGGCGTTCAGCAAGATTGGTGATGGCTTCCGATGCTGTGATCGGGCTGATTCCGGCGAGACCCGGCCGGTCGGCGAGGTCGAGCGCGGTCTGCTCTGGCGTCGTCATCAACCCGGCAACGATCTCCGTCTCGACGGCCTGGAGATCGAGACGATCCGTGACGCGAGTCACGAACACGACCCGGCCAACGCTCAGCGTCTTGGGCGTGCGCCGGCCGCTCACAGCGACGATTCCCACGGAGAGTGCCCGTGGCACGGCCCGGTGCAGGCGTGCAGCCGAGATCCCCATGAGGGCTGTCTGGTCCCGGCCGTAGTCGGCGACACCGACGCCGAGAGCGACGCTTTCGATCGCGGGCCGCCACGGTCGTCCTCTGAGGTGTTCGGGAACGGCGACGTAATAGCCATGTCCGATGCGCTGAAGCACACCCGTGTCGGTCATCCGGGCGAACTCCGCCCACGGATTGACGTAGTAGCTCGCAGCATCTTGCGGTCGCAGGACCCGATTGCGGTATGCGTGGAGTTCGGTCGGGAGGGAGGGCGTTCGGATGTCGCGAGTATACGCTATTCATAGGGTGGAACCCTAGGAATGGCGAAACGACTGCGGAAGGGCATCGTGGAGGGGGGGGACGCGAAGGGCATCCGCGGTGTGCCGGGGATCGTCGTTTCTCGGCCGGGGCTTCGGCTCGCCATGCCGGACATGGGGAGTCA
>JAUXCV010000181.1 GCA_030618675.1 Acidimicrobiia bacterium
TCCAACGCTTGCCTCGGATTCGTCAGCGCTCTTCAAGTGGCGGGGAACATGATCGACAGCGGCCAGATCAACTACGCCCTGATCGTCGACGGTGAGGGGAGTCGCCAACTTCAGCAGAACACTCTCAATCGCCTTGCCGGCCCCGACGCGACGATGGCCGACCTCTTCGCCGAGTTCGCATCTCTCACGCTCGGGTCGGGGGGCGCCGCGGCCGTCGTCGGACGCTATTCCGACAATCCCGGGAGTCACAAGGTCGTCGGTGGGATCGCGAGAGCCGATACCAGTCACCACGCTCTCTGCGTGGGGGACCTGCACCAGATGCGAACCGACACGAAGTCTCTCCTCGACGCCGGCCTGCAGGTCTCCAAACTGGGATGGATCGACGCGGAGGAGATGGGCTGGCTCGATGCCGACCGCTACATCATCCATCAGGTCTCACAGGTCCACACACGTATGCTGTGTGAGTACCTCGGCATCGACACGGCCAAGGTGCCGCTCACGTTCCCGCGTCTGGGAAACATCGGTCCGGCATCCATCCCGATCACACTGTCGATGGAGGCCGAGTCGCTCGAGTCGGGAGACAGCGTGCTCCTCTTGGGGATCGGTTCGGGCATCAACGCCTCGGCGATCGAACTGATCTGGTGATCACCGGGCCGACCTCGCCCGCCGAACTGCCCGCTCCTGGTCTCGACGGTCTCGATCCGCGATGGTCACGGCTCGTCACGACGCCGGAACTCGACGGAGTCGGCCGGACCTGGCACGTGCTCGACAACCAGACTGTGGATCCCGCGGTCACGCTGCTCTGCGTCCACGGCAACCCGACATGGTCGTATCTCTGGCGTGATCTGATCGCACGCGCTCCGTCGGGCGTTCGTGTGATCGCGATCGATCATCTCGACATGGGCTTCTCGGAACGCACCGGAACGACCCGCCGCCTCGAGCAGCGCATCGACGACCTGTGTGCGCTCACCGACGAACTCGATCTGAAGGGCCCGGTCGTCACCGTTGCCCATGACTGGGGCGGTCCGATCTCCCTCGGCTGGGCCCAATGCCACCGGGAGCAGTTGGGAGGGGTCGTTCTGATGAACACGGCGGTTCACCAGCCTGCCGGATCACCCGCTCCGGGGTTGATTCGGATGGTTCGAACCCCCGGTGTTCTCGAGCGGATCTGCACCACGACACCATCGTTCATCCGGGGGACGATGGCCCTGACCAGACCGCGAGTCGATCGATCGATCCGCGAAGCCTATGAGGCGCCCTACCGGAGCGCGGACCGACGTGCTGCGATCGCCGCCTTCGTCGAAGACATTCCGCTCGACGAGGATCATCCGAGTCAACACGTCCTCGATCGTATCGCCGCCGATCTTGAGCAACTCACCGATGTGCCCGCGTTGCTGCTGTGGGGACCCTCCGATCCGGTGTTCTCCGATCTGTATCTCCGGGACCTCGCCGTCCGACTGCCCAACGCCGACATTCATCGATTCGTTGGTGCCGGGCACCTCACCCCCGAAGATGCCGACGTCGCGTCGGCGGTCTACACATGGGTCGAGCAACGCGACCAGCAGGCGCCGCAGGTCTCCGAGCCTCGGGAGCATGAACCGCTGTGGGCCGGGATCGACCGGAGGGCCGACGAACGCACCGTGGCCATCGTCGAGATGGGCCCTGATGGGGAAGAGGGATCGATCTCGTTCACAGAACTCGCCAAGGACGTCAGGAGGGTCGCCGCGGGACTCGTCGATCTGGGTGTCGCTGAAGGGGATCGTGTCGCCCTGCTCATACCGCCCGGTATCGACCTCGCCGTGTGCCTCTACGCCTGTTGGCGGATGGGCGCGGTGGTGGTGATAGCTGATGCAGGACTCGGAGTTCGCGGTATGGGGAGGGCGCTGGCCGGTGCCAACCCGGCGTACCTCATCGGAACTCCCCAAGCTCTCGCAGTTGCGCGGACCATGCGGTGGCCCGGTGTTCGCATCGCGACCGCCACCCTGGATCGGGCGAGGAAGCGCATGCTCGATGTGCGAGCAACACTGGCCGATCTGCGTCACCGGGGCGAAGGACGACCGGTTCCGACGGCACCGAACTCGCTCGACTTGGCGGCGGTCGTGTTCACCTCGGGAGCAACGGGGCCCGCGAAAGGCGTCGTCTACCGGCACCACCAGATCCAGGCTCAGCGCGACGCCATCGTCGATCTCTTCGGTATTCGATCCGACGACAGCCTCGTCGCCGCCTTCGGTCCCTTCGCCCTGTTCGGCCCCGCCATGGGTATCCCATCGGTCGTTCCCGACATGAAGGTCACTTCACCGGGGAGCCTCACCGCTTCGGCTCTGGCGGATGCCGCACAGGCAATCGAAGCGACGCTGGTCTTCGCCTCTCCCGCAGCGATGACCAACGTGGTGAAGACGGCGGGGGAGATGTCTCCCGGCCGGGTGGCTGCGATGAGACGGGTTCGCGTGCTGATGTCGGCTGGAGCACCCGTTCCGGTCGCAACCATGCGTGCGATGAGCGAGGTGATGCCTGCGGCCGAGATGCACAGCCCGTACGGCATGACCGAGGTGCTTCCCGTCGCCGATATCAGTCTTGCCGAGATCGAAGCCGTACCCCGGGGCAACGGTGTCTGCGTCGGGCATCCGGTGTCCGGCGTCGATGTGGCGATCAGTCCGCTCGACCCCGAAGGCAGGGCGGCGGACCCTCTCACGGGGGACAGCGGCGTTGTCGGCGAAGTGTGTGTGCGTTCTGGGCACATGAGAGACGGCTACGACCAACTTTGGATGACCGAGAACGCGGCTTCCCAACCGGCCGGGTGGCATCGCAGCGGGGACGTCGGTCACATCGACGACGATGGCCGGCTCTGGATCGAGGGCCGCATGGGGCACGTCGTGACGACCGCTACCGGTCCCGTGACCCCGGTCGGGATCGAGCACGCCGTTTCCGAGCTTCCCGATATTGCCGGGGCGGCCGTCGTGGGCGTCGGGCCCTCCGGCACCCAGCAGGTTGTCATCGTCGCCGTGCCGACGGCTCGCCCACGACGGGCGGTTCTCGCCGACGAGAGCCTGGCCGATCGTGTTCGAGAGAGGGCCGGGAACGTGGACGTAGCGGCGGTCCTGGTCGTTCCGGCGCTCCCTGTCGACAAACGCCATAACTCCAAGATCGATCGCACTCGCATAGCCCGTTGGGCAGAGCGGGTCCTCGCCGGGGGACGGATGGGTCGCGTATGAAGGTCCTCGCGACCGGGGCGACGAGCCTGCTCGGTCGGACCCTCGTCACGCGGTTGCGGGACCGGGGGGACGACGTCGCCGTGTTCCAACGACGGTCTGGAGGCCTCGGAGCCGTCGAGTACCTCGGCGACGTTGCAGATCGAGACGCCGTTGCTTCCGCTCTCGAAGGTGTCGAAGCGGTCGTTCACCTAGCGGCACGGGTGTCGGCAACCGGCCCGTGGTCGGCGTTCGAAGAGGCGAATGTGACCGGAACCCGGAACGTTGTCGACGCAGCCCGGCAGGCTGGAGTCGCGCGGTTCGTCCACGTCTCGTCTCCTTCCGTCGCCCACGGCGGGACGTCCCTCGTCGGCGCGCCGGCAGAACCGGCCGATCCGGTTCACGCCCGGGGTCACTACGCACGAAGCAAGGCGGAAGCGGAGTTGGTGGCGTTGGGAGCGAACACGCCGTCCATGCCGGTCGTGGCCATCCGGCCCCATCTCGTATGGGGCCCGGGCGACACGCAGCTCGTGGGGCGGATCGTGGATCGTGCCCGGGCCGGCAGGCTTGCCATCGTCGGACCGGGAACGGCGCTGATCGACACCACCTACATCGACAACGCCGCCGACGCTCTGGTTGCCGCTCTCGATCGCGCTCCGGAACTTGGGGGGAGAGCCTTCGTGGTCACCAACGGTCAGCCGCGAACGGTCCGAGAGATCCTGAGCTGCATCATGCTGGCGGCCGGCCTCGAGCCTTCGCTCATCAAGATCCCGTATCGGGTGGCACGCACCGGTGGCCTTGCCGCGGAGCGCATCTGGGAGCGCCGCGATACCCAAGATGACCCGCCGATGACCAGTTTCCTGGCGGAGCAACTCGGCACGGCACATTGGTTCGATCAGCGTGAGACCCGTCGGGCGCTCGGGTGGGAACCGAAAGTCACCCTCGATGAAGGATTCCGCCGGCTTGGGGCGTGGTTCGAAGAAGAGGCGGCCGGGAAGGCCTAGTTCGTCGGCTGAGCCGGTGGCTCGTACACCTTGGCCCCGGCACCGACCGGTTCGTCGATCCAGTTCTGGCCCGGCGGGAACGGGCACGTGAACTCCTCGTCGTAGACGCACCAGGGGTTCTGGGCCGTGTTGAAGTCGAC
>JAUXCV010000440.1 GCA_030618675.1 Acidimicrobiia bacterium
AGACACTCGTCGCCGACTACGGATTGCGGATTACGGATTACGGATTACGGACTACGGGTTACGGGTTACACGGCAAAGACAGCAGCGACTACGGTATTGCCATGGAATTCGTTGCTGCCCACGACCTCGACGAAGCGCTTGCGGTGAAGGCTCAGCAGCCGGATGCGCAACTCCTCGCCGGAGGAACCGACCTCATGGTGGAGGTCAACCTTGCACACCACCGACCGTCCCGGATTCTCTCCCTGAGACGTGTCGAAGAGCTTCGGGAGTTGACGGCCGGTCGCATCGGTGCCGGTGTCACCTGGGCGCATCTGGAACGGAACGGCCATCGGGGCCTCGCTCAAGCGGCGAGGACCGTCGGCTCGCCCCAGATCCGCGCCGCAGGGACGATCGGGGGGAACGTCGCTACGGCGAGTCCGGCTGGCGACGGATTGCCCTGGATCGTTGCCGCAGAGGCTTCGATCGAGGTTCGATCCAAGGAACGCGGAACCCGGACGATCCCGTGGAACGAGTTCTTCATCGGTGTGAAACGCACTTCTCTGGCGGCCGACGAGATCATCACCGCCGTCGTGGTGCCCGAAGACGTACCGACCGCTCAGGAGTTCGCGAAGGTGGGGGCTCGCAACGCCATGGTGATCTCGACCGTGAGTTGCATGGTCATCCGCGGTGACGATGGTTTTCGCGTTGCTCTCGGGTCGGTGGCAACGACGCCGATGCGTGCCACCCGGGCCGAAGAGATGATCAACGCCGAGTCGACGATCTCGGATGCTGCGCTGGACGAATTCGCACGCATCGTCTCCGACGAAGTGAGACCGATCACCGACCACCGATCGACCGAGGTCTATCGGAGACACGCCGCGGGTGTGCTGGCCAGACGGCTCGTGGAACGGAGTCTTCGATGAACATCACGATCACCGTCAACGGCGAGGAGCGAGTTGTCGATGTCGCCGGATACGAGAGCTTGCTGCACGCTCTCCGGAACGATCTCGATCTTCCGGGGACGAAGGACGCTTGCGAACAGGGCGAGTGCGGATCCTGCACCGTCATCTTCGACGGCGAATCGGTCTGCTCTTGCCTCGTCATGGCTGCGGATGCCGACGGGTCGTCTGTGACGACCATTGAAGGACTTAGCTCCGACGGGGAACTCCATCCCGTTCAAGAGGCGATGCTGGCGGAGGGCGCCGTGCAGTGCGGCTTCTGCACTCCCGGCTTCGTCGTTGCCGGCTCGCATCTGCTCGAGGTCAATCCCCACCCGACCGAGCCCGAGATCAGGGAGGCACTCTCCGGCAACATCTGCCGGTGCACCGGATATGGAGCGATTCTGCGGGCATTCGAGAACGTGACCGGGGAGGGATCATGACGACACGAACCACACCCGGGGTCAAGGGTGGCATCGGAACAAGCGTGCTTCGTCCCGACGGGAAAACCAAGGTCACCGGGAGCTTCGCATACGCCTCGGACCTCTCGTCGGATGACATGCTGTGGGGCGCCACGCTGCGAAGCCCCCACGCCCACGCTCGGCTCCTGAGACTCGACATCGCTCCTGCTCTGGCCATGGCCGGAGTTCGCGCGGTCTTGACGCAGGACGACGTGTCCGGCGAACCGCTGTTCGGACAGGAGGAGCAGGACCAACCGGTGCTCTGCGACGGCATCGCCCGCTACTGGGGAGAGCCGGTTGCCGTTGTGGCGGCCGACGACGAGGAGACGGCCAGGCTTGCCGCTGCTGCGATCGTGGTCGAGTGGGAGCCGCTGGCACCTCTGGATGATCCAGAGAAAGCAGCCGAGGAGGGCTTGACGTTCCGCGTGTTGAAGATCCATCGTGGTGACGAAGGAGCCACCGGGTCGATCGTTGTCGAAGGATTCTACGAGACCGCAACTCAGGATCAGGCTCCGCTCGGACCCGA
>JAUXCV010000489.1 GCA_030618675.1 Acidimicrobiia bacterium
GGGATCGGGTAGAGGATCAGGATCCCGAGCAGGTTGAACAGCAGGTGGACGAGCGCGATCGTGAGTCCGTCGACGGTCCCTGCAGCGAAGGCGGCGAGGAGCGCCGTGATCGTCGTGCCGACGTTCGCCCCCAGGGTGATGGGATACGCGTTACCCACGACGAGGAGTCCCGATGCCACGAGCGGGATCAGAATCGACGTCGTGATGCTGGAGGACTGCACGGCCATCGTGATGAGCATCCCGACGGTCATGCCGATCACTCCGCTCTTGGCCAGTGCGGCGTTGAGCGATCGCTCGATCCTGGCGGCGATGAGGACCTTCATGTTCTTCGTGATGAACGTGAGTGTGAAGAAGATGACGGCGAGACCCACGACGAGGAGGAGGACGCCGAGGACCTTCTCGCTGTCGGTGATGAGTTCGAGAACGGATTCGATGTGGTTGCCGCCCCATTTGACGGCGCCCTTGATCGGACTGTTGAACTTCCCGCCACCGACTTCTCCGGCGAACGCCTCTGCCATGGCCGCGGCCGGCTTGGAGAGGATCCCGAAGAGCAGCTCGAGGGGGAGGATGATGGCGACGGCGAGGACGTTGAAGAAGTCGTGCATCGTCGCCGCCGTGAACGCCAGGCGGAACTCGTCGGATCGTCTCGCGTGACCCAGTGACACGAGCGTGTTGGTGACGGTGGTCCCGATGTTCGCGCCCATGATCATCGGAACGGCGGCTTCCATCGGAAGACTCCCGGCGGCGACAAGGGCGACGATCGTCGCTGTCGTTACCGAGGACGACTGGACGAGGACGGTGGCAAGGATCCCGACGGCGAGTGCAGCGAGCGGGTTCGTGATGCCCTCGAAGAGGCTCTCGCTGGCGCCACCGGTGACGCCCTTGATACCACCTTCAAGAAGCCGGACTCCTACGAGGAAGAAGTAGAGCAGACCGAGGACGAGGAGCAACCGCGCCCATGCGGGCATCCGGCGCCGGCGAGCCGCGGCGATCTCCTCGGGTGATTGCTCGAACTCGTTCTCAGAGGCCAATATCGCTGTCCGGTCGCCGGGCGGGAGATCGAGGCCATCTCCAGCGAATGGTGTTTGCGCGGGATGTTAGCCGGGGCGGATGTCGCGTGCCGGGGGCGTATCTGAGTAGCGGAGTAAGGGAGTACCGGAGTAGCTGAGTAGCGGGGTAGCAGAGACAGGAAATCAGTAGACCAGGCAGAGTCTTCACTGACTACTGACTACTGACTACTGACTACTGGCTACTGGCCCGATGCCGCCACCACAGTGCGCCTAGTCCGATCGCTAGAGCGATGACGCCCACTGCTCCGCTGATCAGCACGTAGCCGTCGAGGAGGGCGTTCCAGATGGCGTCGGCTGCGGCCCGGTCGACGTCGCTCTCGATCGTGGTACCCGCGGCATTGATGGCGCCGCGCAGTAGGGCGAGACTGACGAGGATCGTGATGGCGGACGCGAAGCCGAACCACTGGACCGGTCGGAGGCGGTCGCGGTCGATGAAGACGGCGATCCCGATCAGGAGCAACGCCGCGAGTGGGAACCCCCACACTGCGGTGTGGAACACGCCGATGATAGAGCGAGGGGCCGCGAGCAGGTCGGCCTGGATCAGGACGATCTCGCCGATAGACGTTTCGATGTCGGCGAACAGATCGACGCCGCTT
>JAUXCV010000047.1 GCA_030618675.1 Acidimicrobiia bacterium
AAGCCGTGGGCAGACCGCAAACCACCGATCGCGGTATCGAGTAGAGAGTAGAGAGACCCGCAGACCCCTGCGGTCCCCGTCTTTCTACTTTCTACTCTCTACTTCCTGCTTCCTACTCCCCTCCTGCACCGCGCGAACCGAGTTCCCGATCGAGGAACAGCATCGGCTGAGCCGACCCACCCGCCAACGCCAGATCATCGAGGATCTGCGAGAAGGTCGCCTCCTCTTCGATCTGCTCGGTGACGAACCAGTCGAGGAGTGGTAGCGAGGCGAAGTCCTTCTCTTCCATGGCAAGCGCGTAGAGGTTGTTGATCGCGGCCGACACGTCCCGCTCCTGGGCGAGGCTCGCTTCGAACACCGCGACGACGCCTTCGAACTCCGAATTCGGCGCATTGAGCGCTCCGAGCATGACGCGTCCATCACGATCGAGGACGAACTGGTAGAACTTCAAGGCGTGCTCGGTCTCTTCGGCCGACTGGGCGTGCATCCAGGCCGCCATACCCGAGAAGCCGGCAGACTCGAGCCACGCTCCCATCGCCAGGTAGTTGTGCGCCGCCTGGAGTTCCATCGTGATCTGGTCGTTGAAGGCTGCGTTCATGGTCTCGTTGATCTGCATGCGCTGTCCCCTTGGCTGGATGTGGATGCTGTCGTTTCAGACGATAGGCTCGTCTGTGATGACCATATTCGCCGTCCTCTTCGTCGCCGTGTTCACGTCAGCACTCGTGTGGGCGGAGGTTGCCGCCTCACCGTCTCTCCGGTTGTTCAAGATGCTGGCCTCGACCGGATTCATCGCGGTGGCGTTGTCGGGCGGGGCTCTCTCGAGTTCCTATGGGAAGATCGTCCTCGTCGCTCTCGTGCTGTCGTGGATCGGGGATCTTCTGCTCACGTTCACCTCCCGGCAGACGTTCCTCGGCGGCCTCGTGGCGTTCCTGCTCGGCCATGTCGCCTACTCCGTGGCGTTCGGCACGCTCGGTGTGAATCCGGTTGTGGGCGCGATCGCCGCGGTTGTGATCGCGGTCATCGCCATCTTCGTCTGGCGCTGGCTGGCACCACACGTCGGTGACATGACGGTGCCGGTGATCGCGTACGTTGTCGTCATCTCGGTGATGGTCGTCCTCGCATTCGGGACCTTCGGCGACGGCGCCACGTGGCTGATCCCGGTCGGAGCGACCCTCTTCTTCGCGTCGGACCTGTTCGTGGCCAGGAACCAATTCGTTGCACCCGGCATCATGAACCGCGTCTGGGGTCTCCCCCTCTACTTCCTCGCCCAGGTGCTGCTCGCTCTGTCGGTCACGGTCTGACCCGGGGAACTAACCTCGCCTCATGCTCCGTCTCATGCTCTTCCGTCACGGCAAGTCCGATTGGAACGCCACCACAACCGGTGACCGCGGCCGGCCCCTCAACCCCCGAGGGGAACGCGCCGCCGCGACCATGGGGTTTGTGCTCAGGAAGATGGGGGAGGTTCCCGACCTCGTCGTCTCATCGCCTGCGGTGCGCGCCGAGTCCACAGCGACGCTGGCCAGGATCTCCGGAGGATGGGACAGCAGGCTCGAGATCGCCGACGAACTCTACGGTGCCGGCCCCGGCGCGGCGCTCTCAGTGGCAGCCCGCTGCGACAACGACGCCGAACGTCTCATGCTCGTCGGCCACGAACCGACGTGGTCTCTCCTCGCGAAGCGGATAACCGGAGGCCGGATCGTGGTGAAGACCGCCACCGTTCTCGCCTTCGATTTCAACGCTGTGAGGTGGACGAACGTCGAGCAGATGGGCGCATCACTCGCCTATGCCCTCCATCCCCGCATGTTCAGCGACGACGAATGGAGCCTCCGATGATCGACCTCCGCTCGGACACCGTCACCCGCCCCGGCGAAGCGATGAGAGCGGCCATGGCTTCGGCTCCCGTTGGGGACGACGTGCTCGGCGACGACCCGACCGTCATCCGCCTCGAGGCGCGAGTCGCCGAACTCCTGGGCAAGGAGGACGCCGTCTACGTCCCATCCGGCACCATGGCGAACCAGATTGCCCTCCGGGTCCACACACGCCCCGGGGACCGGGTCGTGATGGACGGCGAGTCGCACATCCGCGTGCACGAGAGCGGTGCTCCGGCCGCTCTCGCCGGTGTCACGATCGCTCCCCTCGAAACCGATCACGGCATCTTCACCCCGGACCAGCTCATCGACGCGACTACCCAGCCGTCGCCCGACTTCCCCCCGGGACTTTTCGACCCGACAACGCTCGTCACGATGGAGAACACCCACAACGAGAAAGGTGGGACCGTCTGGGGTATCGATTCGATGCGCTCCGTGAGCGCTGCGGCAAGAGATCTCGGCCTCGCCGTCCATCTCGACGGGGCTCGATTGTGGAACGCTACGGCCGCTACCGGCGTCGATCTCGATCAGTTCGCCGCCACCGTTGACACGGTGAACGTGTGCTTCTCCAAAGGCCTCGGCGCCCCGATCGGGTCGGCACTCGTCGGACCACGCGAACTCATTGACCGTGGCCGCTGGTTCAAGAAGATGTACGGGGGCGGGTTCCGTCAGGCTGGGATCATCGCCGCCGGTGCCCTCTATGCCCTCGAGCACAATCGCGATCGCCTCGTCGACGACCACGACAACGCACGCCGATTCGCCGAAGCCGCCGCTGATCTCGATGGTCTCACGGTCGACCTCAAGTCGGTCCAGACGAACATGGTCTTCTTCGACGTGGCGGATGCTTCCCTGTTCGCTGAGCGACTCCGCTCTACCGGCGTCGACATGCTTGCCCTCGATCCAACCCGAATCCGCGCGGTGTTCCATCTCGACGTTTCAGATGCCGACACGACAACGGCGATCGAAGTCCTGCGGGCAGTGGCTGCGAGCCGATAACGGGGACGCCGCCGCTCGTTCTGTGGGTCGGCAGAGCACCTATACGCCCCTACGAACCTTCTCCGATCGCCGAAGACGGACCGCAAATCGCGCCAAGGAACCACAGGGGAAGAGAGCCGCGAGGCAGCAAGAACGAAGACTCACGGCACGAGGTCGAGGCCGAGAAGGACTCGACCGATGTCAAGATCCCCGTGCGTAGCTCCCAACACCAACGGAACCAGGGTTCACAGAGCACCTCGTTCTGCGGGGTGAGAGCACCTATTTGAAATCCCGCGATCGGATACCGTCAACCGACCAGCGGGCGAACCGGTGTGCGACGAAGTTCGTGACTCCGTCGACGTGTTCGACAACCCCATCGATCACCACTCCAACGGCCTTTCGCGCAACCTCGTAGTGCGCCTCCCATACCTGCGGGAGGACGACCACGTTCAAGAGACCCGTCTCATCCTCGAGGTTCAGGAACCGAACGCCGCGCGCCGTCGACGGCCGCTGACGGTGAGTGATGATCCCGCCGACGCGAACCCGGGTGCCGTGGCGGTGGTTCTCGAGGATCGTGTCGATCGGAAGGCATCCCCGGTTGTTCAGCACGTCGCGTACGAGGGAGACGGGATGCGTCGTTGAGATGCCGGTCGACCAAAGGTCGGCCTGCACGCGCTCGGCGCCGTCCATCTCGGAGAACAACGGAACCTCGCCACCGGGCGGCAGCGAGAGCCGGTCCGGACCCAACTCGATCAACGTCCCCGCCGTCCACATCCCGTCACGTCGGTCGAGACCGACCGGAGCGAGCGCCCCGGATGCGGCGAGGCTCTCATAGGCGTCGAGGGGAAGCCCGGTTCGCTGCGCAAGGTCCTCCGGAGTGGTGAACGCGCCTCCCGTCATGCGGGCGGCTTCGATTCGCACGATCTCGGCCTCGCCCAGGTTCCGAACGTACCGGAGACCGATCCTCAACCCGACGGCGGGCCGGACGGGATCATCCACCGGCCCTCTCCCCCGCCGCCACGCACCATCGAGATATCCGACGATGTCGTCTTGGTCGGTGTCGATCGGTTCGATCGTGCAATCGAACGCCGAAGCGTTCACGTCGGGGATGAGAACGATGACGCCGTGGTGCTGTGCGTCTTGAACCAGAGAGTTGGGCGTGTAGAAACCCATCGGTTGGGCGTTGAGCAGACCGGCGAAGAACTCCGTCGGCCAGTGGTACTTCAACCATGCGGCCGCGTAAACGATGTAGGCGAACGAAACAGAGTGGCTCTCCGGGAAGCCGAACGATGCGAACCCCTGGAGTTTCTCCCAGATCTCATCTGCGGGAGCGCCGGTGATACCGTTCGAAGCCATGCCGGAGAACACTTCGGAGCGGAGTCGGTCCATCGCTTCCGATGCCCGCTTGTGGGTCATCGCCTGACGCAGTCGGTCGGATTGGCCGGGAGTGAACCCGGCGCAGACCCTCGCGAGTTCCATCAACTGTTCCTGGAATATCGGGACACCGAGGGTCTTCTTCAGGATCGGTTCGGCCGACGGGTGTGGGTATCGGACGACTTCTTCCCCGTTCCTGCGTCGAAGGAACGGATGTACGGACTGCCCCTGGATCGGCCCGGGCCGGATGAGCGCCACCTCGATCGCCAGGTCGTAGAAGGTCCTCGGCTTCAGTTTCGGGAGCGTGGCCATCTGTGCTCTGGATTCGATCTGGAAGATGCCGACGGTGTCCGCCCGGGTCATCATGTCGTAGACAACGGGTTCCTGCGGGATGGTGGCGAGATCGATATCGATGCCGTGTGTCTCTGCGATGAGGTCGACCGTCAGGTGCATGCCGTTCAGCGCGCCGAGTGCGAGCAGATCGAACTTCACGATCCCCATCGTCGCGCAGTCGTCCTTGTCCCACTGGAGAACGGAGCGATCCTCCATCCTCCCCCACTCCATCGGCACCGTCTCCCACAGGGGGCGCCGTGCAACGACCATGCCGCCCGAGTGGATACCGAGATGGCGCGGGAACCCGTCGAGGCGGCGGCACACGTCGACGATGAGATCGCTGGTGAGGCCTTCCGGGAGATCGACGACATCACCGATCGCCCCGGGATCGCGGGTATCGAGATAGCGGGTGAGGCCGTTGACCTGAGCCTGGGTGAGGGCGAAGGCCTTGCCGACGTCCTGGAGCACCGATCGGGCGCGGTAGGTGATGACGTTGGCGACCATCGCGGCCCGCTCCCGCCCGTACCGTCGGTAGCAGTACTGGATGACCTCCTCGCGACGCTCGGCTTCGAAGTCGATATCGATGTCCGGCGGCCGCCCGCGCTCGGAGGAGAGGAACCGTTCGAACGGGAGGTTGAGACGGATCGGGTCAACGCGGGTCAACCCGAGACACCGGCAGACCGCTGAGTCTGCTCCCGACCCGCGGATCTGGCAGTAGATGTCCTGTGACCGTGCGAAGATGACGATGTCCCACGCAACGAGGAAGAAGCCGGCGAACCCGAGTTCGGAGATCACCGACAGTTCGTGGTCCATCCTCCGACGGGCGGCCGGGTCCATCCCTCCCGACTTGCCCGGGTACACGGTGCGAGCACCCTCGTCGACGAGGTGCCTCAGGTATTCGTCTTCGGTTGTGAATGCACCCGGCATCGGGAAGTCGGGCAACTCCGGAACGAGAAGATCGAGGTCGAAGGCCAGGGACGCCGCAAGATCTGCGGACCGCTCGACCGCACCCGGATAGCGGCGGAAGAGGGCCGACATCTCATCGGGAGATCGGAGGTGCCGGAGGTCGGTCGCCGGCCGGAACCCGTCGGCGGTGTCAAGATCCCTTCGCCCTGCGATGGCGGCGAGAACCTCCGCGAGATCCGCGTCACGGCGATGGGCGTAGTGGGCGTTGTTCGTCGCGACGTACGGGATCTGAAGCCGGCGGGCAACCTCGAGGAGGAGGTCGTTGCGAGCATCATCGTCCGGCATACCGTGGTGGGTGAGTTCGATGAAGAGACGACCTGGAAAGATCTCGCGCAGTCTCGCTGCAGCATCCATTGCCCCCGCAAGGTCGCCGGCTTGTGCGGCGCGGGGAACGGCGCCGCTACGACATCCGGTCAGGGCGATGAGGTTCCCATCGCGCGATGCGACGTCAAGGTCGCCGTAGGAGTAGACCGGCCGATCCTTCTCTCCGCGGAACTGGCCCCTGGTCACGAACCGGCTCAAGGCCGCGTACCCCGCCGGGTCGGGAGCAAGCAGCACGAGATGATCCGAGGGAGGAAGCCCAACAGGCTTACTCCCATGCATCCGCCGGATTCGTCCCCGCTGAGGCCCCCCTGCGTCGTCGCTGTGCTCCTCCGCGTCCCCCCGTCCTTCGGCCGGGGGGACAGGACCAAGACCGGCTGCGTCGGGGCCGATACCGTCCCCCTGCGAAGCGGGGGGACGCGAGGGAGCAGAGCGACCGAGCAGGGGGGCTTCCTCTTCCGGAGGTGCCGAGCGCAGCGAGGCGGAGAGGGTCAAACCAGTCCCCCGTCCCCTGTCCCCTGTCCCCTCCCTCGGCATCCCCACCTCGGTTCCGTAGACGATCGGGAGACCGATCTCGCGTGCGGCGACGTGAACCTTCGGCGCACCCCGGAACCCGTCGTGATCGGTAACGGCGAGGGCCGTGTACCCGAGTTCGGCGGCGCGGGCAACGAGATCGGCCGGGTGGGAAGCCCCGTCGAGGAAGCTGTAGTTCGTATGAGCATGGAGTTCCGCGTATCGTGCCACGAGCCCATCGTAATCGAACATATGTTCGATACACTCGGAACTGCAAAAACGCGCAAGAATCAAGACGATGGACGACGAACTCACCCCGGAAGAACTCGAACAGATCCGGCGCCGGCACCTCGTTCGCTCCGTGATCGTGATCGCGGTCGTCCTGGCCATGGTGGCGATGCTCCTCTTCCCGGTGATCGTCCGCATCGTTCAGGCACCTCGCGAACCCGAGACCGTGATAGTGATGCGGGCGGAGGTCTCATGGCGTACAATGAACTCATGAAAGAGTTCTCCGTCACTCTCGCCAACCAGCCGGGTCAACTCGCCACCCTCGCGCGTCGCCTCTCGGATGCCGGAGTTCACATCGAATCCCTCGCCGCGATCGGGTCGGACGGAGAGAGCCTCCTCAGGCTCATGACCGACAATTCGGATGCGACCCGACGGGTCCTGAAAGAAGCGGGGCTCCACTTCGATGAGCGCCCCGTGCTCGACACCTTCCTACCCGACGAGCCGGGAGCCCTCGCCGAAGTCGCCCAGCGTCTGGCCGACGCGGGTGTCAACATCGACTCGATCTACCTCCTCCACTCGAACGCTGAGGGACTCCACTTCGCCGTCACCGTGGATGATCCTCAGGCCGCTCGCGCCAACCTGACCTGAACCTCGACACGTCGGTGGGTAGTCGCCCGATCGATGATCACGCCATATCGACGGCACTGATGGCCCACGCCACACCGTCTTGTGGATCCTCGATCGCGAGATGCAACGCCCATCCCCCGACGGCGTCTCCCGGGTCCCACAGCACCCATCGCAGTTCGGCCGCCTCCTCGAGTGCCGACGGGTCGTCCGGCATGTCGTCGTAGCCGAGGAGGGTCGCGAGGACCCACCAGGCCAGGGATCGTCCGATCGGTGTGCCGCGCCGGCTGCCGTAGGCCCCGCCGCTCGATCCGGTCCATGCCATCGCCGATAGGGCTTCATCGAGTGCCACATCGGCGACTCGGGCCCGGTGCGGTCCGATCGTTCGTATCGCCGCGAGCGCACCCCCTTCGACCTGGACCGCATCGGCGTGCCCACTGGACTCGTCCCACCACGGCCGAACAAGCCCAAGCAGCGCATCGGCGGGGCCGTCATCATCGATCCTTGCCCCGGCTTCGGGAAGATCAACCCACTCGAGCGGTACCCGTTCACCCTCAGGGAAGTCGACTCCGTCTTCGCGGTACACGGCCACCGGGTAGGTCGGCTCCCATGGCTGGAGGGTGGGAGGGATCTCGAGGATGTGCGAGTCGATCGAGTCGGGATCGACCGTGTCGCCCCGGATGGCTCGCTCGTGGCCGATCATCGCCCGGAGGGTGGGGATCGACACGAGCGGCTCCATCTCGCTCCAACGGTGACGCGACGCCGCGACCTCCCACAGAGGACCCGGTCCGTACCGGCCCTTGCCATCACCGAGCACGGCCGCCGCTCGGTCGGCGGGAGCGTCCAGGGCGAGTCGGTACTCGGCGTACTCGGCGGGACCCCACACCTGCTTCCCGCGCTCGACCGCTTCGAGGCAGCGATCTCTCGCCTTCTCGATGCCATCCCAGTCGCGGCTCGTGACCAGGCCGTCGATGTGGCGGACGAGGCCGTCCAGATCGCTCGACTCGATCAGCGTGGTCAACGTATCGCTCTTCACGAGAGAGACGTTAGGCCATCGGGCGACAAGGTCCGGCACCGGCAAACGGACGACTGATGCACGCCGCGCCGCCCTAACCTCATGGCTCCTCCTCCGGAAAGGTCTTTGTGGGTATTCGCTGCGCCATCGTCGGTCTCCCCAACGTCGGGAAGTCCACGCTGTTCAACGCGCTCACGCGTGGTGAGATCCAGGCGGAGAACTACCCGTTCTGCACGATCGAACCGAACGTGGGCGTCGCCCTGGTCCCCGACGAGCGACTCGCCAAGATCGCGGCCGTCGTTCACCCTGAAGAGATCGTTCCGACGGTCATGGAGTTCGTCGACATCGCCGGACTCGTTGAAGGCGCTTCCCAGGGCGAGGGTCTGGGGAACCAGTTCCTTCACCATATCCGCGAGACCGACGCGATCGCTCAGGTGGTGCGATGTTTCGATGATCCCAACGTGGTGCACGTTGCCGGCGAGATCGACCCGACAGCGGATCTTGAAACGATCGACATGGAACTCGCGCTCGCGGATCTCGAGGGTGTGGCTCGTGCTGTCGAAAAGGCCGGACGCAAGGCGAAGGCCGGCGAGAAGGACGCGGCCGTCAAGCTGGCGGTCTACGAGCGACTCGAGGCTCACCTCTCGGAGGGCCGACCCGTTCGGTCGATGGAGCTTTCCGAAATCGAGCGCCCCATCGTTCGCGCTCTGTTCCTCCTCACGGCGAAGCCGGCGATGTACATCGCGAACGTCTCCGAAGACGGTCTCGGTAGCAACCCATACGTCGACGCCGTTCGGGAGTACGCGGCCCATGAAGGCGCCGACGTGGTTGTGATCTCGGGCAATCTCGAGGCAGAACTAGCGCTCCTCGAGGATGAAGATCGCAGCGACATGCTCGCCGAGTACGGGCTCAAGGAACCCGGGCTCAACAAGGTGATCCGGGCGGCCTACCACTTGCTCGAACTCCGCACGTTCTTCACAGCGGGTGACAAGGAAGCCAGGGCCTGGACGGTGAAGAAGGGGGCGACCGCTCCGAAGGCGGCCCGTGAGATCCATACCGACTTCGAGAAGGGCTTCAT
>JAUXCV010000509.1 GCA_030618675.1 Acidimicrobiia bacterium
ATAGGAGGTCTCCCGATAGGAACTGCGGGCTTGCAGATTCCTGCGAGTGCACGTGGGTGTCTGGCCAGCCCCCAGTTCCGGTGAGATATCGCCAAATCCTGTGGATTGGGGTTGGGTGGTTAGGCGGCGTCCCTTGATTCCTGGGTTCTCCTTTCGATTCGGATTCCGTCTTTGAACTCGATACCAGCTCGCACTTGGATGACGAGCTCTGGGCTGTTGACTTTGCGCCATCGGTCCTGTGCGGCGTCGAGGAGCTTGTAGGCCATCACCAGGCCGCGTCTCCTCGTCCCTGCACCCTTCGTCACCCTCGTTCGAGCCCTCACGGTCGCGAACGTCGATTCGATCGGGTTCGTGGTCCGGAGATGCACCCAGTGGGCGGCGGGGAAGTCGTAGAACGTCAACAACACATCCCGATCCTTGGTGAGCTTCGCAACGGCTTTGGGATACTTATCGCCGTAGACGGCAACGAAGTCGTCGATCTCCGCTTCGGCATCGGCCCGTGTTTCGGCTTGGTAGATCTCATGGATCGCAGCCTTCGCCGAACGATGCAGCCGCTTCGGCAGCGCATCGAGAATGTTCGCTGTCTTGTGCACCCAGCAACGCTGCTCACGAGTGGCGGGAAACACGTCACCCAGGGCCGACCAGAATCCCAACGCACCGTCACCAACCGCCACCATCGGCGCCGTCATGCCACGATCCTTCAAGTCTCGAAGCACCCCGGCCCACGACTCGGTCGATTCGCGATACCCGTCCGAACACGCAAGGAGTTCTTTGGTGCCATCGGCTTTCACGCCGATCACGACGAGACAGCACAGCCGGTCCTCCTCCAAACGGATTCGGAAATGCACACCGTCGGCCCACACATACACGTAATCGTCACCGGACAGATCCCGGGACTCGAACGCCGTGTACTCATCACCCCACGTCTCAAGGAGACGGCCGATCGACGTTGCCGACAAGCCAGCATCCGAACCGAAGAACTGGGCCAACGCCGGGGCGAAATCCCCGGTCGACAAGCCACGCAGATACAGGACCGGCAACACGTCGGCAACCTTCGGCGACTTCCGTGCATACCGGGGCAGGATGTATGACGAGTAGCGGTGGCCTTCCCGGCGGTCATTGACTCTGGGAGCTTGGACCTTGAGCGCTCCAGCGCCGGTCATCAGGCTCCGTTCCTCCGCTCTGCCGTTGCGCACCACCAGGCGATGCCCGGCCTCGTCAACCAACGACTCGTGGCGTGCAATGTAGTCGGCGACCTCGACCTCGAGGCCAGCGACCAACATCCGTCGCGCTCCTTCAGCCACCAGCTCATCAAGCGTCGCGGCGAAGTCGTCGCGGTCGGCGTCATCTGTGACTATCTTCAACATCAGGCGTACTCCTTCCCCGCCGGCCAACACCGGCGGAACCCGTTACTTAGGTTTGGAAGGGTACGCCGCCCTTCTATCCGAATCCGGTCATCCACAACATTCGGTTATAGCTCATGAATTGGGTGG
The DNA here is from genome assembly GCA_030618675.1 of Acidimicrobiia bacterium. GTDB lineage: Bacteria > Actinomycetota > Acidimicrobiia > Spongiisociales > UBA5794 > JAHEEL01. Next base: position 1,494 of record JAUXCV010000509.1, read on the forward strand.
GATCGACACTGTCATTGTTGGGGGGTGTGGGCATGTTGGTTTGCCTTTGGGCATC
>JAUXCV010000077.1 GCA_030618675.1 Acidimicrobiia bacterium
GACTGTACGACGAGACGATGATCGTCGTCGTGGCCGACCATGGGATCACTGTACGACCGAACACCCGGCACCGGCGCGTGGTGACCGAGGAGACCGTCGGGGACGTCGCCGCCATTCCCTTCTTCATCAAGCGCCCCCACCACGAGCGGGGAGGGATCGACGACTATCGGGCGGAGACCGTTGACATTCTTCCCACAATGGCGGACGTGCTCGGGATCGAAGTGCCGTGGACGACGGACGGCATCTCGCTGTTCGCGGATCACAGGCCGGAGCGCATCGAGAGCCGGATCGAAGGAACTGAGGGAACGATCGTTTTCGGTACTGACGGCTCCGAGGCCCGGGCGGTTGCCGCTCGAAAGATCGAACACTTCGGGACCGATGGACCGTTCGGACTCGCTCCACCCGGACATGCCGATCTGCTCGGCCGGCGGATCGAGGAGTTCGAGGTACAACCAGGCGCCGGCATCACTGCGAGGGTCCGGGATCTCTCTGCTTTCGGCGCTGTCGACGTAGATGGACCATCGGTGCCGGCATGGATCAGCGGTACGATCATCAGGGAAGGCGATCAGGACGACGACCTTGTCCTCGGCATCGTCGTCAACGGTCGCATCGTTACGGTTACACGCTCGGATGAAACGGACGACGGGAAGACGGAGTTCGCGGCGATGATCCCGCCGGATGTCTTCGTAGACGGCAAGAACGACGTTGACCTCGTCCTGATACGCGGAGTCGGAAACGATCGGCACTTCTGGCGGGTCCGCTTCTAGCGCTTCTCCTGCAGCCGGCGCATCTCGCTCCCCGAGGATGCAACGCATCTTCACGGTCACCACGTTGGACAGGGGATAGTGTGGTGTTCGTTGACGTTCGACAAGGCGGTATCGTGCGGACATGGTCACGACACTCCACGACTCGAGCCGGCGGTGCAGAGAGTGGGTGTGGCGGTGTGATCCGAACGTCCGAACGAACACTCTCGAGATGAAGGAACAGACGTGAGATTGACCACGGCGATGCTTGCCGACGCGGCACAGGTCCAGGGAGGGAAACTGTTCGTCCTCGGTGGAGGTTTCGACACGATCAGCGCTCGATCACTGCCGGTCGTGCACCGGAATCTGACGTTGGCGATGGTTGCCGAGATCGAACCGGAGGAGCGACACCGCGAACTCGAGATCGTGATCACCCTTGTCGACGAGGACGGTCACGGACTCGACGTGGAGGCTAGAGGGAAACTCAGGGTGGGAGCGCCACCGAACCTGCCGCCGGGAGCGACGAGCATCGTGCCGATCGTCAGCCCCTTCCACAACGTCCAGTTCGCCGAAGCCAAGGGCTACGCCTTCGTGGTCTCGTTCGAAGATCAGGAGATCGCGCGAGTGCGTTTCCGGGTCGTTCAGGTGTCGTAGAACATGCAGGGAGCAATGAACATCCCGAACGCGGTGTCGGTGCTCCGGCTGCTTCTCATCCCGGTCTTCATCTGGCTCGTTCTGACCGGCGAGACCGCCTGGGCAGGAGCCCTGCTCGGAGTCATCGGGGCCACCGACTGGATCGACGGCTACCTGGCCCGACGGCTCGATCAGGTCACCGAAGTAGGGAAGATGCTCGACCCGATCGCCGATCGACTTGCTGTGGCGGTCGCCGTGATCCTGGGACTGACCACAGGTGTTCTCCCATGGGTATTCGCATGGGCCATCATCATCAGGGAGATCGTCATCGCTATCGGAGCCGCCTACGGATGGACGAAAGGCGTCCGGCGCCTCGACGTGCGCTGGCTTGGCAAGCTCGCAACGCTCCTGCTCTACTTCTCGATCACGACCTTCTACGTGGCACACGGTCTCGACATGAGATGGTTGTGGTGGGCTGCTCTCGCCGTCGGGGTACCCGGTCTCGTGACCTACTACATCGTTGCGTTCAGCTATCTCGGCGACATGCGAACAGCGATAGCCGCGGGCGAGAGCCCCGGCCCAGACCGGTAGAGTGGTTGATCCCGCGAGGACAGGAGACGACACGTGCAGATCCCGCAAGACCTTCGATACACGGACAATCACGAGTGGGTCCGTATGGAGAGCGACGGCGCCGTGACCCTCGGTATCAGCGATTACGCACAGAAGGCGCTCCATGACGTCGTGTACGTGGACCTGCCCGACGTGGACCGCATCGTGGAAGCGGGGGAGAGCATCGCAGAGGTTGAGTCCACGAAGTCGGTCAACGACGTCTACTCGCCGATCCCAGGCGTTGTAGCGACCGTCAACGAGTCGTTGATGGACGCACCTGAACTCATCAACTCCGATCCCTTCGGCGCCGGTTGGATCGTGACGATCACGCCGGCACAAGGCTCGAGCCTCGATGACCTGATGGATGCTGTTGCGTATGCGGCGTTCACGGAGGAGTAAGTAGGGGACGGTCGAGTAGCCGAGTAGCGGAGTAGCTGAGGAAGACGACCTGTGAGCTATGGGTTCTGAGCCGTCAGCGGGGACCGGTACGGACTGCGGAATACGGACTACGGAGTACCGCGAAGCAAGAACCCTCAAGGAACGGTCGAGGGTTGATGTAGCATGGTGGGCATGGCACGCCAAGAAGAGCAGCAGATACCGGACGTCGAACGAGATCCGACCATCACTTTCACCCCCGCGCGGGACGCCTCTGCCAGTGGGGCGTCGGGGAGTACCGTCGCCGGCGCCTTCGGATGGGCGCTCATCGTTGAGACGGGGCCCCAGGCCGGGTTGACGTACGTTCTCGCCGATGGTGACACGATCGCAGGGCGAGGTGCGGACTGCGACATCTTCCTCGGCGACATAACGGTGTCCCGCCACCACGCCCTTTTCAACGTCGACGGGGACACGCTGCGCGTCCAGGACCTCGGTTCCACGAACGGGACCTATGTGAACGGTACCTGGATCGACGCGTACGCCCTCTCCGCAGGGGACGAAGTGATCATCGGGAAGTTCCACCTCATCGTCGCTCGCGGGAACATCTGATGGCGACGGTGCCGCTACGGGCCGCTCGGACTCGGAGCATCGGCGAGGTCATCAACCTCCTCAAGCCGGAGTACCCGGACGTGACTGTGTCGAAGCTGCGGTTTCTCGAGAGCCAGGGTCTGGTCGAGCCGAGCCGATCCGCATCCGGCTATCGGATCTTCACCGAAGAGGATGTACGCCGCATCGAGTACGTGCTGAAGGAACAACGGGATCACTATCTGCCGCTCAAGGTGATCAAGTCGAAGCTCGCAGCGTGGGAGCATGGGGACGAGTCGCCCGTCTCACCTGAAGCCGGGCCGCCACCGGAGGCCTACTTCGCAACGTCGGGCGTCTCTCTGACACCGGCCGAGTTGATGCGATCTTCCGGGCTGTCCGCCCACCAGCTCACAAGTCTGATCGATGCCGGGATCCTGGAGCCGATGAAACTCCCGGACGGAACCGAAGTGTTCAGGGATCATGATCTTTCGATCGCACGGGCAACACATCGCTTGCTGAGTCACGGTCTGGAGGTGCGGCACCTGCGGCCCATTCGCCTCGCTGCCGACCGCCAGACCGACCTTCTAGGGCAACTCGTTGCGCCGTTGCTGCGCCACCGCAATCCGGAGAATCGTCACCGAGCCGCGGAAACATTGGCGGACTGCGCCCAGGCGGCAGCAGTGCTTCAAGAAAGCATCGCGCGGGGTAGGCTTCGAAGCCTCCTCGAACGATGATTTCCACAGCCACCGCCACGCTCGTTCTCGCGCTCCTCGCACCGCTCGGATCGTCCGCCACGATGCCGATAGAACCGGTCGCGCCACCACCCCCTCCAACCGTGACCGCGTACGAGTGGGCCGTGTACGACGAGACGGCCGAAGTGATGCTCGCGACGTGGAACGTCGACGAACGTCGTCCGATGGCTTCGGTCACGAAAGTAATGACCGCCATGATCGTTCTCGATGAGGCCGAACTCGACGAGATCGTGACGATTCCGCCGGAGGCAACAGCGAGTCGGGGATCGAGCGCAGGTCTGGTAGCGGGGGAGCAGTGGACGGTCTACGACCTGCTCGTTGCCATGCTCGTCAGATCCGGGAACGATGCAGCTCTGACCCTGGCGTGGCACGTCGGCGATGGAAGCATCGATGTCTTCGTTGGGAAGATGAACGCTCGTGCCGCTGAACTGAACATGAGCGACACACACTTCGTGAATCCGAACGGGCTCGATCATACCGACCACTTCTCGACCGCCAATGATCTGGTCACGATGACGGTCGCCTCGCTCGACTACCCGGATATTCAGCAGATCGCCAGGATCAAGACGATCAAGATGCCCGAAGACCCAACGGGCAAGACGCGCCACGTCAACAACACCAATCGGCTTCTCGGGACGTATCCAGGAGTCGTGGGGCTGAAGACCGGTGATACCCCGTTCGCGAACAAGGTCTTGCTCGGCGTGTCCGAACGGGGTCCGCGAAGGATCGTGACCGTGGTCATGGGTTCCGACGACCACTTCAGTGATACGCGGGAACTCATCGACTGGGCCTACGGCACCTATGGGCTGCATGATCGATGGTTGCGTCCCTTCTTCTCGGAGCAGGGCGGCGGTGCGACCGTCAACGCGAACCTCGGTCTGACCGAATCCGAAGAACGACGGCTTCAAGCCATGCAGAGAATCGATGATGGACGTTGGCGAATGTCTGCATTGACGGATCTTCCGAAGGCGGCGTTGATCAGCGAGTGGCTGAAGGCAGCCTTGCCAAGCGTGGCCGGAGGCGATCGATGATCGAGCCGTTCATCGAGGTCATCGACGAGGGGACGCTTCAGCAGCGGGTCGCTGAACTCGGCGAGGAGATCACCGAGAGCTTGACCGATCTCGATCCGGTTGTGATCGGAGTTCTGAAAGGATCGGTCCCCTTCCTGACCGATCTCGCCCGGCATCTCCCGCTGACGATCGAACTCGATTTCTTGAGCTTGACGCGTTTCGGGCGTGAGGGGAGGGTCTCGATCGCGATGGATCTCTCCGTGCCGATCGAAGGGCGCTCGGTGCTGATTGTCGAGGACATCGTCGACACGGGGTTGACGCTCACAACCATGCGCAAGATGTTGGTCGCCAGAGGTGCCAAGAGTGTGACGACGGTCGCTCTCCTCGACAAGGTGAAGCGGAGGATCGTGGATGTGCCCGTTGAACATCGTGGATTCGAGGTCGGAGATGAGTTCCTCCTCGGGTACGGGATGGATTGGCAGGGACGCTTCCGGAATGTTCCATCGATCTGGGCCGTGATGGATCTCTCCGTGCTCACGTCGGATCCGGATTCGTTCACTCGACGCGCTCTCCGCTGAACGCCGTGCCTCGGTCTGACCTGCTCACTGGTGATAGGCTGAATGCATGAGCGATCGGGTTGCCATGGAAGTCGTCGGCGTTCGGGTGGAGCTTCCCACCAACACGCCGATCTTGCTGCTCAGAGAGCGCGACGGCGCTCGATACCTTCCGATCTGGATCGGTACGCCGGAGGCGACGGCGATCGCTCTGGCCCTCGAAGGAATCGAGACTGCCCGGCCCCTCACTCACGATCTGATGAAGACGCTTCTCGACGCTCTCGGCGCCGACATCGAACGGGTCGACGTGACGTCGCTGGATGAAGGGACGTTCTTCGCCGAACTCGTCATCGAGTCGGAGGGGGAGGAGCTGACGATCTCGTCCAGACCCTCAGACGCCATCGCCCTAGCCACGAGGGCGGGAGCGCCCGTGTTCGCATCCAGAGAGCTGCTGGATGAAGCGGGCATCGAGATCCACGACGACACAGAAGAAGAGGAGATCGAGCGCTTTCGAGAGTTCCTTGATGATGTGACGCCGGAAGACTTCGAGCACGACTCGACCTCCTGATACAACGGAGCGTGTTCACTGCGAAGTGCCACTTATCCACAAAGGTTGTTGACAACGCGCGTCGTCCTGTCCTAGTTTCACCGCCGTAGTTCAGCTGGCGGAATTACGTTGATGTAAGCTGTGCGAACTGGGAGGCACACGGAAATGGTGGATAGCAGAATCGATCAGGCCATCGATGGGTATCGGGCCCCTCAGGTGTGCAATCTGGTCGGCATCACATATCGTCAGCTCGACTACTGGGCCCGCACCGGGCTCATCACGCCGTCGCTCCAGCAAGCGACGGGGTCGGGGAGCCAGCGGCTCTACGCTTTCCCCGATATCGTGCAGCTCAAGGTGGTGAAACGCCTCCTCGATGCCGGCATGTCGCTGAAGAAGATCCGCAGAGCGATGGACATCCTGAGAACGGAACTGGAGTCTGAGAGTCCGCTGTCGAACGTCACGCTGCTCTCCGATGGCAAGACGATCTACGCGGCGCACAGCCCGTCCGAAGTCGTCGACGTCTTCCGCGGTGGCCAGGGTGTCTTCGGGATCGCTGTTGGACCTGTGCAAAAAGAGCTTGTTGGTGAGATCCACCGCCTGTTCCCTGACCGGGCGATCCCGGGTGAGCGCGAGGTGAAGGCATCGACGGTAGCGGCTCACTGATCGACGATCTCCTCGCGGGACCGGCCGACGGGGTCGCATTCGCCCACTCCAGCGAGGGGGAGTTCGCGCGATTGCTCGATTTCTACGACGTCCCATGGGAGTACGAACCGAGGGCGTTCGTCATAGAGTGGGATGAATCGGGATCGGCCACCAAGCAGTTCCGGCCGGATTTCTACCTGCCCGACGATGATCTCTTCATCGAGATAACGACGATGAATCAGAAGCTCGTCACCAAGAAGAACGGCAAGATCCGGCGCCTGAGGGAGCTGTATCCGGACGTCCAGTGCAAGATCTTCTATCAACGGGATTTCCACCACTTGTTGGTGAAGTACGGTCTGAAAGAGCCGGAGGATGTCGAGCTTCCAGAGGCACCGACACGGATTCCCGGCCCACCCGCCGTCACCAATCTCTCCGCTACGTCCGACGCGGGCTAGCACCTCCTCCCTTTCTGTGGGCTGTCAGCGCACCTATGCGCCAGTGCGAGCCCAGGGTTCGCACGGCACTTGGGGGTAGCCTGGAACGGTGATCGTCGAACGCATCATCGAGGCCTTTCCCGGTGGGGTGGCAGTTTCGCGTGGTCTGGATCCGAAGCTGAGGTGTCGGCTCCTTGAGCAGGCGGGGGCCCGGGAACTGCCGTGTGTGCGAGGGCGAACGGTCGTGCCCGACGCATGCGCCGAGACGGTCGTCGTGGGGTACCCGAACTACCTCGGCGTCTTCGAGCGCATCGGGTCGAACCGAACGATCGCGATCGTGAATGCATGGTCGAGTCTTCGCCCGGTCCCCGA
>JAUXCV010000085.1 GCA_030618675.1 Acidimicrobiia bacterium
CGGGCCGTGTTCGTGGGCGCCGAGTACGGATAGCGGTCGGTGACCGTGTAGAGATCCATGACCCACTTGAGACGACCGTTGGCGATCACGATGTACGGATCGGCGTCGCCGTAGAGGAACGGAGCGAGACGCTCGATGCGTGATCGGATGTTGCGTTCAAGCATCACCTTCGAGTCGGCACCGACCCGGTCAGAGATCAGCGTGTCGAGGTTGCCGAACCGCAGCGCCCACGCCACCCGATTGAAGAAGCCGCCGACCTCGACACCGCCGCTACCGTCATAGGAGTTCGTGGCAACCTCGGCACCGCTCGACCCGATCGGGAAGTCAACCTCCTGCTGAGACGTCCCTGCGATCACATAGTCGCCTTCGGCGTGGTCGGAGAAGTAGATACGGGGCTGATCGATGTCGAGACTCGTGTCGTCGGAGAGATTCACCGGCGGGATGTCTTTCACGAGGAAGTCGGGCTGACCCTGCACCGTGTCGTCGTTCGCCGGACTCAGCACCGAACCGAATCCGTGCGTGTAGACGAGACGCTCCGTGACCCAACCTTCACCGGGGATCCCGCGCTCTTCGAGTTCGCGAGCCGACACCATCACCTGGGTGAGGGCACCGTCGATCTGATACCGGTCCACGTCGACATCGCCGATGTCGTAGTAGGTCACGATGTTCTGAAGCTGCTGGTACGTGGATTTCAAGACGCCCGGATCCCAGAGGCGGATGTTGCTGATCGTCGGTTCATTGGCCGCCAGATCGTCGGCCGATAGCTCCGGCGAGGCTGCGAACGGCGCTATCTCAACATCGCCGAGTCCGAAGGCTTGACGCGTGAACTCGATGTTGTAGGCAACGTACGGAGATTCCTTGTTCACCTCGTCCGGCTGGACGCTCAATCGCTGAACGAGTGCCGGATACACGCCACCGACAAGGATCGACGTGACGAGCCACAAACCGACGGCAACCAGCGGCAGCGTCCACCCGCGGAACCAGAGGTTCACCAGAAGGATGATCGCCGCAACGATCGAGATCAGGATGAGCAGGTTGAGCGCTGGGACCTGGGCGTTGACATCCGTGTACGACGCGCCGAACACCTGCCCACGGCTGCTGTAGAGGAGGTCCCACTTGTCGAGCTGGTACCCGATGGCCTTGAGGAGCACCAGGCCGGCGAGGAGAATCGAGATGTGCGCCTTCACGCCCGAGCTGGTCCGCTTCCCGGGACCCTGGACGCTGATCCCGCCGTTGAGGTAATGAACGGCGACCACGACGAGCGTCAACACGAGCGTCAGTTGGAACGCCCATCCGAACACGTCGCGCATGAACGGAACATCGAACACGTAGAGACCGATGTCGTGGTTGAAGATCGGGTCAACGACGCCGAACGAGCCACCCTTCGAGAACAACAACCAGTTCTGCCACCAGGCGGCCGCCCCAAGCCCGATGAGGATCCCGAAGAACGCCGCTGCGGCAAGGCGGAGGCGGCCGGAACGCGGTTCGACCCACGTCTGGTAACGCATCAGCAGTTCTTCGTCCGGGCTCCCAGGCATGACACCGCGACGCGGTGACAGACGGTCGACGATGAACAGGTTGAGCCAGAAGATCGCAGCCGCAACGAGCGACGCCGCTATGACGAGCCAGAGGCGAGTGAAGACGAGGGTCGTCCACACGCCAACCTGGCCGACACTCGAATACCACAGGTAGTCGGTCCAGAGCGTTGCGAGAGATCGCAGGGCGATGAGCCCAACGAAGCCAAAACCGACGACGATCCAGAGGATGCGCCTGAATCGGCCTCTCGATTTCGGGGTGTACGGAATCGGTTCTCGATTGATCACAGTTCGATTCTACGAGGGTCGCCGCGTCAGGGGGACGGAACGATCGTGCACGCACATTCGAGCAGTGCCGGAGGCATCACCATTCCGCTCGACAGACCATCGGCGATCCTCCAGGGACCCTTGTTCGCGGGGCACTCCCGACACGGCCTTCCCGAGGACGCCACGGCAAGATCCGTTGCTCCGAGATCGGCAAGCGCTGCCGCAACACCGATGTGGTAGGCGGCACGGGAAGCGAACTGAACCCTCCGTTCCGCTTCGTCGGTACGCCATGAACGGAAGACGCGGGAGAGCGATGAGGCGGTTTCGCGATGACCGGCCCCGGCACCGCGAGAGCGAGTCACGGAAGATTGCGCCGCCCCGATGAGCGCCCCGGCGAACTCCGCTGAGGGATCTCCCGGGTCAACGTCTTCGGGTTGTGGGGTCTCGGTCGTATCCATCATCTCCGCGGCGGCAGCGAAGCCGGCGACCATGCTCTCGCGGGCAAGGGCCACAAGCGCCTCCGAGACCTCACCGTCGACGATCGTCTCATCCGGCTCCCACCCATCGATCAGGCGGAGGTTCTCGAGTGCCTGGTTCTGTGCCTCGACCAGACGACGCTTGACGGTGCGAAGCGTTCGGTTCTGGACGGGGAGCAGATGGCGTTCGCGCAGTGCGAAAGGATCGAGTTCGGAATCCGGGTCGCTCTCCGTTTCCGTCTCTGGCTCCGGTTGGGCCCCTGGCTCGGAGCTGGTCGATGGTGGCTGGTCGATGTCTTGACCCCCTCCGTCGCCTTCGGCGACACCTCCCCCTGAGGGGGAGGAAGAAGACCGCGTGGGCGAGGACTCCGGGGAGGGTGCCTCTGCGTTGGTGGTGGTCTCGGTCGGTGGTTCTCTGAGTTGAGCGAAGAGCCCGGCGAGCGGATCAGGTTCCGGCTCGGGCTCCGGCTCTGGCTGTTGGCTGTCGGCTGTCGGCTGTCGGCTCTCTTGCCCCCCTGCGTCGTCGCTGCGCTCCTCCGCGTCCCCCCGCCCTTCGACCGGGAGGACAGAAGAGGGTTCGGGTTCAAGCTCTTGACCCCCTCCGTCGCCTTCGGCGACACCTCCCCCTGAAGGGGAGGAAGAAGATGAGGGAGCGGACTCGGAATCCTTCCCGGGGTCGGGTTCGGGCTCCAGTTCTGACTCAGGTACCTCTGGCTCTGGCTGTTGGCTGTCGGCTCTCGGCTCTCGGCTCTCCTGCCCCCCTGCTTCGTCGCTGCGCTCCTCCGCGTCCCCCCGTCCTTCGGCCGGGGGGACAGGAGAGGGTTTCTCCTCCGGCTCCGGCTCTGTCTCGGGCTCGGACTCGGATTCCGGCTCGGGCTGTTGGCTGTCGGCTGTTGGCTGTTTGCTCCCCTGCCGCATCGCTTGCACTTCGGCGACCATCGCGTCGGCGTCGACGGGTTCGGCGGTCATCACACGCCCCGCGGACACGATCTTGACGGATCCCTCGTCTTCGGGCCAGTGGGTCCGCGCATCGCCGGCGTCTTCGACGACCGCCGTGACCTCGACCGGCGCCGCACTCGCCTCTTCGGGAGCCTCGTCCGGTACCGGCTCGGTCTCTTTTCCGGCGATCGTGTCCCGGGCGGTCTCCAGCTCGGCCATCAACTCCCCACGACGCAGTTCGAGTGCCCGGGCACGCTCCTGGGCGGCGTCGGCTTGGCGGCGCGCCACCGACATGACCGACTCAGCCTCGCGATGGGCTGCCGTGACGAGTCGCTCGGCTTCGTCCTGAGCGCCGCCGACCACTTCGTCGCGTTCTCTCTTGGCATCACCGACCAATCGCGACGCCTCTCGCTCCGCTTCGGCCTGCACAAAGAGTGCACGCTCTGTGGCAGCAGTAGCAGCCGACCCGCTCGCGGCAACGGCACCAGCCAGCATCTCACTGCCGGCCTCCCACACACTTCCCCGGGTCTCATACGCAGCGACTCGGGTCGACTCTCGAAGAGCGCGGGACTCCTCGTCGGCTTCGGCGCGCCACCGGGCGGCGTCATCGGCGGCTCTCGATCTCATCTGCTCGGCCGCGACCCGGGCTTCTTGCAGGACCTTCTTCACTTCCTCGCCGACGACGTCCAACTCGGCGGCGAGATCGGCGGGTCGAGCGAGTCCCAACTCGCTCATGTTGTCCTCGAGACTCTGAATGTGCTGTCCGAGCGCGTCCATACGCGCCTCGTTCGCCTCGCGGTATGCATCGACCTGTCGACGGTCGTATCCCCTGCGGGCTATCTGGAACGCATCGGACTGCGCATCGTGAGAGGTGGAATCGTCCATGCGCTCAGGGTAACGAGGGTTCCCTACCGTCCCGGGTATTCGACGCCGTCCGGCGCCGAGGGCTCACTCGTAGTCGAGGTAGTCGAGTGCATCGTCGATCGTCGCAACGCGCACCACGACGATCTTGTCACCGGCAGCAGCCACGGCGTCGTCGTAGTTGTTCGCAGGGATGAAAACGACCACCGCCCCGGCGTCGATCGCTGCGTGGACCTTCTGCGTCACGCCCCCGATCGCTCCGACGGTGCCGTCGTGCGCGATCGTTCCCGTGCCCGCCATACGAACGCCACCGGTGAGATCCTCTTCAGTGAGTTGGTTCATGATCTCGAGCGTGAACATCATCCCGGCCGACGGACCTCCGATGTTCTGCGAGTCCATGTCCACGTCGATGGGGAACTCGATGATCGGCTCGTTGTTGTCGAGGAGCACACCGACCATCGGTCTCGATGGATCGTCGACGTGGACTCCGAGGACGATCTCGACGTCGATGACTTCCACATCCTCGGAACCGTCGACGATCCGTTCGATCGTGAGAACGACGCGATCACCGATCTCCCGGTCGGCAAGATCCTCGATCACATCGGAGCGGAAGGCGACGTCTTCCCCGTCGATGCCGATGATGATGTCGTCGGTGATCAGCACGCCTTCGGCTGCCGAACCCGGGACCGTCTCGATCACCAGCGCGCCGGTCCCGATGTACGTGGGTTCGTATCCGAGTTCGGTGAGTGCCACGAACTGCGCGTTGGTCTTGGACTGCTCCATGCGAGCGAGGTTCTCTCGACGGAGATCCTCGGGTGATACCCCGCTGGGCCTGATGTTCTGGCGGGGAGCTACGGCGACCTTCGGATTGAGTTGCGCTGCAACGTATTCGAAGAGATTCGCCTCCCGCAGTGAGACGGTGAGGAAGAACATCTCGCCGTCGATGACCTGCTCCTCACCGATGACGTGAACGAAGTCGGACGTGTCGTACACGGGCCCCGGCGAAAGCGTGTAGTACGCGACCTTGATCGGCCACGCGATGGCAATCGCAAGCCCGATCAGCATGAACAGCGCGGCGAGGATGAACGGCCACTTGGGAATGCGGTAGTTCTCCGGCACGCCGGGTTCGGGCATGTCGGTTCGGTCCGCTTCGATCGTGATCGCGTCGTCCATCATCGGCGAGGTTACCGATGATCGGGGCTTGCCTCGACAGTCAAGCGATACGACGCCCTGCGATCATCTCCGCTTGGACGACGATCCGGTACCGCGATGATCCTTTGGGATGGCACGCGAACATCGTGACGATCGGCCGGCCCACGTCATACGAGATCCATAGATCATGGGATTCGACGACGAAGCTATCCGACACCCTGTACATGACCTCGAACCCTGATCCGTCTTCGACGTAGACCAGATCGCCGATCTCCAGGCGATCCAGATCCCGGAATGGTCGGGAGTGGGTGGTCCGATGGCCGGCGAGCACCATGTTCCCGGGTTCCCCCGGTGACGACGTCCCCGCCCAGTGGGCCACGCCGCGGTCGATCACGGACAGAGCGATCCCCGACCGGATCGTCTCGTCGAGATCGATCGCGGGGATCCTGATCCTCGACACGACGACGCCCGACTGCTGAGTGCGGTGGAACGAGGGTTGCCGCGCCGACCCCGGAGTCGCACCTTCGGACGATGCCGCGACGGCGGGTAGCGCAGTGAACACCCCGAAGACAAGGCCGAACACGGCTAGGACGCGAACGAACGTTCGAACGTGCACGTCCTTCACTTTAGAGGCGACAGGCGACGGGCGACAGGGCAAGGAGCATCGGGGGAACTGCGAACTGTGGGCCGGCGGAGCACCTATAGGCGGCTGCGAACCCAGGGTTCGCAGAGCACTTGGTCATTGGCCCCGGCGCCTATCCACGGGCCTTCCGAGTACCGAGTACTGACTACTGACTACCTCCGGCGGCGAAGCCGCCGGCTACAGATCCATCTCTTCGCCTAGGTAGGCCTTGATGACGTTCGGGTCGTTCTGGACCTTGGAAGGGACCCCGATCGAGATGCGCTCGCCGAAGTCGATGACCATCACCCGGTCGGCGATATCCATCACCAGACCCATGTCGTGTTCGACGAGAATCATCGCGATCCCGAGCTCTTCGCGAATGTCGAGGACGAACCGGGCCATGTCCTCGGTCTCCTCGAGATTCATGCCGGCCACCGGCTCGTCGAGCAACAGCAGCTCCGGTTCCATGGCCAGCGCACGGCCGAGCTCGACTCGCTTCTGGATGCCATACGGCAGCATCGCCACCGGATACTTGCGCCACCGTGCGATCTCGAGGAACTCGATGATGTCCTCGACCACCGCCCGATTGTCGAGCTCTTCCTTCTTCGCCGGGCCGACCCAGAGCGCATCCTCCAACCAGGAGGTCTTCGTGCGGACGTGGCGGCCGAGCATGATGTTCTCAAGCACCGTCATATGAGCGAAGAGTTCGATGTTCTGAAAGGTTCTCGCGATACCGAGCTCAGCGATTCGATCCGGTCGCCTGCCGAGGATGTCTTCACCCTTCCACTGGATCGCACCTTCTTGCGGTTCGTACAGACCGTTGAGGCAGTTGAAGATCGACGTCTTACCTGCACCGTTCGGCCCGATGATGGCGAAGAGCTCGCCGTCGTCGACGTGGAAGCTCACGTCGTCGAGGGCTTTGAGCCCCTTGAACGAGAGGCTCACGTCCTCGAATTCGAGGAGGTGGTCGTAGTCGCCACGTTCGGCGCCGTGGTCGAA
>JAUXCV010000200.1 GCA_030618675.1 Acidimicrobiia bacterium
GGAGCGGTCATGGGTTTCACGGTCGCCGGTCTCGGTCTACTCGGCTTCTCTCTCGGCATCTGGCTGTTCAAAGAGATCCTCGGTCTCGATGATTGGGTGGCCATCGTCACGGCCATCGGTCTGGGCGGTTCGTCGATCGCCCTGTTCGCACGCGTCGGAGGTGGTATCTACACGAAGGCAGCCGACGTCGGCGCCGACCTCGTGGGGAAGGTCGAAGCGGGGATCCCCGAGGACGATCCGAGGAACCCGGCTACGATCGCAGACAACGTGGGAGACAACGTGGGCGACGTCGCCGGCATGGGCGCCGACCTGTTCGAATCCTACGTCGGATCCCTCATCGCTCCGATCGCGTTCGCGATGCTCGTCTTCGGTGTGGCGGGCGAAGCCTTCACGATGCAAGCGGTGTTCTATCCACTGATGATCGCCTCCATCGGAATGCTCGCTTCCATCATCGGCTCGTCCCTGGTCAGGCCCGGGAAGGCCAGCCTCGCTGCCACGCTTGAGCGCGGCACCTGGGCGGCTGCCGGACTGACCGTCATCGGCGTCGCAGCGCTCACGCCGCTGATGTTCGGTGGCGTCGAAGGGGTGAAGAATCCGTGGGGATTCTTCATCGCCGTTCTCGTCGGTCTCCTGGTCGGCGTTGTGATCGGTCGAATCTCGATGTGGTTCACCTCGGATCATTACAAGGTCGTGAAAGAGATCGCTCGGCAGACACAGACCGGACCTGCGACGGTCGTCCTCGCCGGCATTTCGGAGGGCATGAAGTCGGCGGCATATTCGGTGATCGTGGTCGCGTTCGGCATGGGGGCCGCCTTCTGGGCCGGTGATATGGCCGTCGACGGCGGAGGCATCTACGGCGTGGCGATCGCCGCGATCGGCGTTCTCGCAACTCTCGGAATCACCGTTTCGGTCGATGCCTACGGACCGATCGCCGACAACGCCGGCGGGATCGCCGAGATGGCACACCTGCCGCCCGAAGTTCGCGAAGCCACCGATGAGCTCGACTCCGTAGGGAACACCACGGCGGCCGTCGCAAAGGGTTTCGCCATCGGCTCGGCAGCCGTTACGGCACTCGCTCTGTTCTTCACGTTCATCGAGTCGGTCAATGTCGAGCTGAACGCCGCCGGGGAACCGATCATCGAGCAACTCGACGTCCTGAACATCTGGGTCATCGTGGGACTCTTCCTCGGTTCGATGTTCCCGTACTTCTTCGCCGCCCAGACCATCCAGGCGGTCGGGAGAGCCGCCAACCAGATGATCGAGGAAGTCCGGCGCCAGTTCCGGGAGATCCCCGGTCTACGCGAGGGAGATCCTGATGCGAAGCCCGACTACGAGAAGTGTGTCGACATCTCCACGAGCGCATCGTTGCGGGAGATGATCCTTCCCGGATCGCTTGCCGTGGCATTGCCTCTGATCATCGGCTTCATCAACATTGAGATGCTCGGTGGTTTCCTCGCCGGCGCCTTGCTGTCGGGATTCCTCCTCGCTATCTACATGGCGAACGCGGGCGGTGCGTGGGATAACGCGAAGAAGTTCATCGAGGCGGGAGCGTTCGGAGGGAAGGGTTCCGACGCCCACAAGGCCGCCGTGGTCGGCGACACCATCGGGGATCCGTTCAAGGACACCTCGGGTCCGTCGATGAACATCGTCATCAAGGTGATGACGATCGTCTCGCTGATCTTCGCGTCGGCCTTCGTGTCGAACGGTCTGTTCTGAGGATTCGGCGGGCTCCGCCCGCCGAATCCGGTAGTCCGTACTCAGTACACCGTATTCCGTACACACAGGAGGCATGCCTCGTCGGACTACGGACTACGGACTTCGGACTACGGACTAAGCCAGTCCCCCTAACCTTCACCCGATCCACGCAGGGGGCATCCTGGCTCGCACCATCACGCTCGTCCGGCACGCCGAGACGGTCAGCAATACCTCAGGAACCTGGCAAGGCCAGACGGACTCGCCGTTGAGCGACCGTGGGCGCCTTCAGGTCGAACATCTCCGTGACCGCATGAACCGCAACGGGGCCGCGCTCCTGGTCATGTCCGATCTCGGGCGGACCAGGACCACAGGCGAAGCGATCGGCATTGGCGAACCGCTCGCAGAGTGGCGAGAGTTCGATCTCGGCACATGGGACGGCATGCGCCCCGCCGACATCAAGAAGCGCTTCCCCGAAGTCGATCGTGTTCGGTTCGGCTCGGGTGACTTCCAGCCGGACGGAGGGGAGCGGTTCTCCGACTTCAAGGTGCGAGTCTGCGACGCCTTCGCTACGGTCGCTGCGCGATTGGACGATGACGAACGTGCGATCGTTGTGACACATGGGGGAGTTGTCCAGACCATCGTCGGGGCGCTCGTCGGCGCTGCCGATCAGTCGACGATCCTCGTTCCGTCGAACGCGTCGCTCACGACTGTTCTCCTCGACGGCGACGACACTCAGGTTTCGGTATTCAACGACGATCTTCATCTCGACGGGGGAGTCGTTCGTCCACCCGGAACGCGTCTGAGATTGGTGCGCCACGCCCAGACCGAGGCGAACCGGGAGAAGCGATGGTTCGGGAGGGGTGAGACCCCACTGACCGAGGAGGGACGCCGTCAGGCGGCGGCGCTTGCACAGGCTATGGGCCCGCTGGATGCGATCATCTCCTCCCCATCCTCTCGAGCGTTCGATACAGCAGCCGCCGTCGCCGTACGGCAGGGGTTGGATGTCACCATCGTCGACGATCTTGCTGAGTTTGACTTCGGGGCATGGGAAGGCCTGACCGTCGACGAGATCCGGGCAACCGACCCGAGCGCATTCCGGCGGATCTTCCACGACGGACTCGATGAGCCAAGAGGGAGCAAGGGTGAGAGCTTCGCGGACGGCGGCAACCGCATCGCGCATGCAGCAGTCGGCCTTGCGGCAGGTGGTACCGGAACAATCGGCGTGTTCACCCACGGTGGAGTGACGCGAGCCTACGTGGCCGGTCTGCTCGGCATCCCGTTCGCCGGCAGAGACGTGCTGCCCGTGCCGCGCAACACAGCGCACAGCGAGATCATCTTCGGCGAGGGGGGAGCTCGCCTCTCCTCGTACAACGTCGCGTCCCATCTCGAGAGCTGATCATGCGACTGCTGCTCATCACGAACGACTATCCGCCGAAGCCCGGCGGGATCCAGCAGTATCTCGGCAACGTCATCGATGCCTACCCGGACGAGTTCCACGTCATCGCCCCCGCAGACGTCGGTGCCGAATCCGACAACCGGATCAGCCGGCATGCATCGTCGTTCATGTGGCCGACGCCGACGGTCGCCGACTGGGTTGAGGAGCGTGCGGTGGAGTTCGCTCCCGATGCCATCTTGTTCGGGGCGCCACATCCGCTGCCGTTCCTCGGACCACGGCTTCGTGAGCGCCTCGGCGTACCGTACGGAGTGCTGAGCCACGGCGCCGAGGTCACACTTCCGGCCGCCGCCCCGGGGACCAGGCAGGCAGTGGCGAAGGCGCTGCGGGACGCAGACGCGCGCTTCGCGGTCAGCCGGTTCACCGCCGAGCGGGTGCAGCGCCTCACAGGCAAGGGAGTCGTCTTCGTCGGCGCAGGCGTCGACATCGAGACCTTCACCCCGCCGCCGAACGGCGAGAACGAGATCCCCGTCGTCGGATGCGTCTCACGCTTCGTGCCTCGCAAAGGTCAGCACCGGCTGATCGAAGCGGCGGCGAGGCTCGACCGACCCATCGAAGTTCTTCTCGTCGGCAAGGGCCGCAAGGAACGACATCTCCGCAAGCTTGCCGACAAGCTCGGTGTGCATGTGAGGTTCGCCGTCGATGTCCCGTGGTCCGATCTACCCGGGCTCTACCGGGAGATGGATGTCTTCTGCATGCCGTGCAAATCACGGTGGGGCGGACTCGAAGTAGAAGGTCTCGGACTGGTGTTCCTCGAGGCGGCGGCAACCGGGTTGCCGGT
>JAUXCV010000134.1 GCA_030618675.1 Acidimicrobiia bacterium
GCTCTCATCGTTGGTGTGCTCGCTTTCACGGTCGTGTACGTGTCGCTGGTGGTGAAGCGCATCGAACTCATCTATCTCGAGGATCGGCGAGAATCCATCGAGCAATCGATCGAGCGACCGGTTGCCGGTGAGGCCGTCACTGCCCCCGAACTCGGAGGATCATCGTGAACGGCTGGGGCTGGGTTGCGTTCGCATACGGCGTCACCTATGGCAGCCTTGCGGTGTTCGCCGGGTCGATCGCCGTGCGAATCCGTAACGCCCGACAGAGCATCGGAGAGACCGAGTGAAGCGCTACTGGAAGTTCATCGTTCCGGCTGCGATCGTGGTTGTGGTGCTCGTGGTTCTGGTGGTCAGTCTGAACTCGAGCCTTGTCTACTTCAACACTCCGACGGAACTCGCCGAGCAGGATCCGGGCGATGCGCGCCTCAGGCTTGGTGGTCAGGTGGTTCCGGGAACGGTCACCGACACGACGAGCGGTGTCATCTTCGAGGTGACCGACGGTCGCGAAGCCGTAACCGTGGTTCATGTCGGCGCCCCGCAGCAACTGTTCCAAGAGGGAATCGGCGTTGTGGTCGAGGGAACCTGGGACGGCCACGAGTTCCACTCGGACACGATGCTCATCAAGCACGACGAGACCTACTCGTCTGACGAAGGAACGTACGATCCGGAGCATCCGTACGGGGATGAGTCGGATCAGCAATGATCGCTGCAGCCGGGTACCTCTCGATCCTCGTCGCCCTGATCTCATCGTTGGCGCTCGTCGTCGAAGCGATCCGCCATTCTCGGACGTCTGAGCCGGAGCCTGCGCGATTGAGGATCCCGGTGTTCGGGCTCGCCCTCGGTGGTGTGGCTGCATTCATGCTCCTCGAGATCGCGATCCTCACCCACGACTTCTCGATCGCCTACGTGGCGAAGAACACGGCGCTCGGGACACCGTTCGTGTTCCTGCTTGCCGCGGCGTGGGCGGCTCTTGAGGGCAGCGTGGTGTTGTGGGGACTCATGCTGGCTGTGTTCACGTGGCTTGTGTGGAGGACGGTGAAGACGGGAGATGGGCTCGGCGTCCTCGCCCTAGCCGTTATGGGGGCCGTCTCCGTGTTCTGGTTCGGACTGATGGCCACCGCTGCGAACCCCTTTGCCATATGCACAGAGGTTGCGAACGGGTTCTGTTCGGCGACGTCTTCTCTGCCGATCGGCGCTGCCGTGGCACCGACCGATGGAGTCGGTCCCAATCCACTGCTTGCGAATCACATCCTGATGGCGGTGCACCCACCGCTGCTCTACGTCGGGTACGTTGGATTCACCGTCCCCTTCGCCTTCGCGATCTCGGCGCTGATCCGATCCGAGCGATCAACGGCGTGGCTCGAGCGCACCCATCGATGGTCGCTCATCGCATGGGTCTTCTTGACGGCCGGCATCCTTCTCGGTGCCTGGTGGAGCTATGAGGTCCTCGGTTGGGGTGGGTACTGGGCGTGGGACCCCGTCGAGAACGCGGCGTTGCTTCCGTGGGCGGCGGGGACCGCCTTCATCCATTCCGCGATCGTCCAACGGCGCCGCTCGATGCTCCAGGCGTGGAACTACGTGCTGGTCATCACCACGTTCACTCTGACGATCTTCGGCACCTTCCTCACTCGATCGGGTGTGATCTCTTCCGTCCACGCGTTCAGCCTTTCCGTCGTCGGGCCGGTGCTGCTGATCTTCCTGGGCGTCATTGTCTTCGGATCGTTCGGACTCTTCGCCGTTCGAGCGAGCACCGTGTCTTCATCGCCACGGCTCGACTCGCTGGTCTCGCGTGAGGGGTTCATCCTCCTCAACAGCCTTCTGATGACGCTGTTCGGATTCACGATCATGTTCGGCACCATGTACCCGCTGCTCGTCGAAGCCTTCACCGGGCGAGAGGTCTCCGTAGGCCGGCCGTTCTTCGATCGTGTCGCCGTCCCCATCGCATTCCTCCTGCTCGTCGCGATCGGTGTTGGATCGACCGCTCCGTGGAGGGTCGCAACCGGGAAGGTGCTCTGGCAACGCACCAGAGTTGGACTCAGCGTCGGGTCTGTTGTCGCAGCGCTGGCCGTTCTCGCAGGGATCGGTTCGGTCTCCGTCGTCGCGATCATGGGTCTTGCCGGCTTCGTCATCGGTAACATCGTCGCCTTCTACTTGCATCAGACCGCTCGGGCCCATGGGGGAGGGAAGTCGTGGCCTTCGGCTCTCATGTCAACGGTCCGCAACGACATGGGGTTCTGGGGTGGACAGGTCGCCCACGTCGGTCTCGCGTTCGTTGCAGTTGCGATCGCCACGACATCGGTGCTCGCCATCCGGACCGAGGTTCCGCTCACGGTCGGACAGACGGCCGTCGTCGACGACTACTGCATCGGGTACGTCGAGCCGTTCACGCGAACCGAACCGGAGCGCAACGTGCAAGGTGTCAGGGTTGCGATCCTCGATCGCTCCTGCTCCGACACGAGAGTTGTGCTCGAACCCCGACTCCATGAATACCCGAAGTTCGGTCAGGTGATAGCGACACCACAGGTGTGGACCACGTGGATCGACGACGTCTACCTGACGATCGCGGCCATGGACGACAACGGGATCCGGTTGAAGGTGATGATCTTCCCACTTCAGTGGTTGCTCTGGGTCGGGGGCCTTACGATCGTCGCCGGTGGTGTTCTCGCTCTGGGGAGGAGATCCCGGAAGCCTTCACAGGCATCGAGGCCTCGTGACGAACAAGAGCGCGCCGATGTCTGATCGAGCACGCAACCTCGCCTGGTTGATCGTGCCCGCTATCGCTCTCGTGGTCATCATCGTCGGTCTCTGGCCGGGTGACCGGGCAGCGGCCGATCCGGAGGCGAGGGCCTACCACCTGGCGATCAGTCTCAAGTGCCCGATCTGTGCCGGAGAGTCGCTCGCCGGGTCACAGACCGACCTGGCGAAGGATCTGCGAGCGCGAATCGACGACGAGATCGCCGCAGGCAGCACCGACGCAGAGATCATCGACATGTTCGTTGCGAACTACGGAGAGCAGGTCCTTCTCGACCCGCCGAGTACCGGCTGGGGTGTCGTGCTGTGGGCAGTACCACTCGGCATACTCGCCGTCGGCACCGTGGCGGTCCTCGGTCTCCGCCGGAAGGACAAAGAACCCGGGGAGGTAGCCAGGTGAACGCCGCTCGTATCGCCGACCAGATCGCCCAGGTCGATCGTGACCTGGCTGAGGTCGATGACCAGGTAGATGCCGGCGAACTCGACGAAGCGACGGCCGATCGCCTGCGCTCCGCCTACCGGTCGGAACGAACGGCGCTTGAGCAGCAACTCGATGGTATCGAGCCGGTGGCCGTGGAGGCCACCGAAGTCGACCGTCCGACGGGCCGTTCGCAGACTCGCTCGTTCGTCGGTGCCGGCATCATCGGATTCGGCATCGTGGTGATCGCTGCCGTTGCAGTGTTCTCGCTCCAGGAACGAACACCGGCTGGAGAGGCGACAGACGGCGTGGCGACCGAGGTCCTCGAGGGAGGCGGCGGTGCCGACATGGCTTCCGTGAGCATGGAAGAGTTGGAGGCCGTTGTCGCCCAGAATCCGGATGTCCCAGGCATGAGGATCGCTCTTGCGGACCGGTATGCCGAGGTCGGGAACTACTCCAAGGCGCTCGAGCACTACATGGCGGTCCTCGACCTGGAACCGGAGAACCCCGATGCTCTCGCCCGGGTCGGTTGGCTGACGTTCCTTTCTGGAGAGCCATCGCTCGCGGCGCCGTTCGTCGTGCGGGCGCTGGCGATCGAACCGGACTTTCCGCAGGCCTACTGGTTCCTGGCCAACATCCGGATGGAGATCGGTGACACTCTGGGTGCCATCGACCCGCTCCAGCGGTTGCTCTCCTACGAACTTCCCGCCGACGTCCGGGCAGAGGCCGAAGCGTTGCTGGAGGAGGCCCGTTCGTGAACAACAAGATCGTCTGGCTGGTGATCGCTGCAGGCGTTGTTGTGATGGTCGTGGGCATAGCGTTCGCCGGGACCCTCGGTTCGGATCCCACGGTCGTCGGCTCGGCCCTCATCGACAAGCCGGCCCCGGAGTTGGTCCTCGACGAACTCAAGGGGGACGAACAGGTCCGTCTCTCGGATCACCTCGGCGATGTCGTGGTCATCAACTTCTGGGCGTCGTGGTGCACGGGATGTCGTCAGGAGCACGCCTCTCTCGATGCCGCGGCCGCCGACTACGCGAACTTCGACGTGACCTTCTTGTCGGTCAACACGCAGGATGAAGAGGCTCAGGCGATCGGATTCTTGGATCGCTTCGGTAGGAGCGACGAGACGGTGTACGGCATCGACCACGGCTCTAACGCGGCGTTCGCCTACGGTGTCGCAGGTCTCCCGGAGACCTTCTTCGTCGATCGCGAAGGCATCGTCGTCGGGAAGGTCATCGGGCCGGTCACGTACGAACTGCTGACGGCGACGATCGATCAAGTGTTGATCGGCGAGGATATCGACTCCGTGAAAACCGGCGAAACAGAAGAGGGATAATTGCCCTGGTTTTCGGCCCCGCCGCTCCATCGAGACGGGTATGATGACTCCATGCGGGAATCGACTCATCGACGCGCCTTCTTCGTGCTGCTGTTGGTGGCCCTCATGTTGGTCGGCCTGACCATCCCGGCCTTCGGTGGCACAAACGGTGCGCCGGGTGCCGACCCATCGCTCTACTCACCACCATTCTCCCTGAGTTTCCCCTACGAAAGCGGCCGTGGCTTCGGGGACACGTTCGGCGCGATCCGGGACGGCGGCAGCCGCCTCCACCAGGGCGTTGATATCTCCGCACCGAAGGGGACCCCGGTGCTCGCCGCCGCGGCGGGTGTGGTTTCTCGCATCAACGTGGGGGACAAGGCGGGTCTCTACGTCGAGCTCCGACACGCGGGGGGCTGGCGAACGCTCTATCTCCACCTCAACAACGACGAACCTCCGCCCCCGCCGGTCGCCGACCCCATATGCAAGGTTGTGCCGGTCGAGGAATCTCCGGCTGAGGAGCCTCCGGCTGAGGAGCCTCCGGCTGAGGAGCCTCCGGCTGAGGAGCCTCCGGCTGAGGAGCCTCCGGCTGAGGAGCC